>NZ_RSCK01000142.1:0-11501 GCF_003991895.1 Chroococcidiopsis cubana SAG 39.79 | reverse complement strand
AAGCGAGAGTGGTTGCTAGCATGATTAGAAGTTGAAAAACCTCTCTTCTATACTTACATCCTTACTTGTTTAGGACTACCGATTTGGGTTCAAATGCAAGCGGCACTGTCATCGCCACTGAGTTGACCATATTCAACCATAAGACTTGGAGAGACAGAATTGGTAGATCTCTGGCGAGTAAAGCACTAATTAAAATCGTCATCGACTCGCCACCGTTGACAGGGAGGATAAACGCGATCGCCTTGCGTAAATTTTGATAGACCGTCCGTCCTTCCTCTACTGCGGCTTCAATCGAAGCAAAGTTATCATCCGTCAGCAGCATATCGGCGGCTTCCCTAGCAACATCCGTTCCCGCACCACCCATCGCTACGCCAATATCGGCTTGTCTGAGGGCTGGGGCATCATTTACCCCGTCTCCCGTCATGGCAACAATTTCGCCTTTGGCTTGTAATGCTTCTACCAACCGCAATTTTTGGGCTGGGGCGACTCTGGCAAAAACTACACCTTCTTCCACCGCCTGCGCCAATTCGCGATCGTCCATTTGGGCGAGTTGCTGCCCTTCAAATGCCTCCACCCTACCATCTTTTTGCAAACCCATGCGGAGGGCGATCGCTTTCGCTGTGGTAATGTGGTTGCCCGTAATCATCTTCACGTCAATTCCTGCCGACTGACAGTTGCGTACTGCGGCGATCGCTTCAGCGCGTGGTGGATCGATCATTCCCTGCAAGCCGATAAAAACCAGATCGGATTCGATATCGTTATGGTCTACAGAAGTCTGGTTATCCCCTACTGTTTTTTTGGCAAAAGCCAGCACTCGTAATCCCTGCTTTGCCATTAACTCAACCTGCTGTTCGACTTCGGCGCGGTTGATGGAAATAGAGTTGCCGTTTCGATCCAGCATTTGCCGAGTGCGGCTCAAAATTGCTTCTACAGAACCCTTGACATAAATAACTTTAGATTCTTCCCCACTCCCGTACGGGCGGGTTTCTAAACCCACCCGTACCGACTCCCCACTCGCCAGTTCATGCAACGTCGCCATGTACTGAAACTGAGATTCAAACCCAATTGCATCCACTCTGGGAATTGACTCTACTAATTCGGACTGACTCAACCCTGCTTTCTTAGCAACTGCAATCAAAGCTCCTTCCGTCGGATCGCCCACGACTACCCAGCGATCGTTTTTTTCTTCTAAGTGAGAGTCGTTGCACAACAACCCAGCGATTAAACATTCTTCCAGAGCTACAGGCAACCTCTCCCTCATCTCCCTCAGCTCTCTTATCTCCCCTTCTGGACTGTAACCCGTACCGCTAACAGTAAAGCGATCGCCTCCAGCGTAAATCGCTTGCACTGTCATTTGGTTTTCGGTTAGCGTTCCTGTTTTATCAGAGCAAATGACTGTTGCACCGCCTAAAGTTTCTACCGCAGGTAGCTTGCGGATAATCGCGTGGCGGCGTGCCATGCGGTTGACTCCAATTGCCAACGTCACCGTTACCACTGCTGGTAGTCCTTCAGGAATGGCACTGACTGCTAAGGCAACAGCCGCTTCAAACATTCCGGCAAAGGTCTGTCCTTGACCCAACCCTACCGCTAACGTGAGCGCCGCCAGCCCTAAAATGACGTAGAGTAACGTGCGGCTAAATTTGTCAAACTTGCGAGTTAAGGGCGTACTCAGGTTACTCCGTTGCTCGATGGTTTGGGAAATGCGCCCTACCTCCGTATTGCCTGCTGTTGCTACGACAATACCGCTTCCCTGTCCGAAGGTAACAAAGCTACCTGCATATGCCATGTTAAGCCGTTCTGCTAAAGGAGCGTCAGGCTGAAGTGGAGCGGTTGACTTTTCCACTGGGACAGATTCGCCCGTGAGAGCTGATTCGTCTACTTGCAAGTTCCGGCTATTTACCAAGCGCAGATCGGCTGGCACTTTATCGCCAGAAGCCAGCATGACGATATCTCCAGGTACGATTTCTCGTGAGGGAAGGCGAATCTTTTGTCCGTCGCGCAATACAGTTGCTTCTGTAGTGACGGCTTGCGCTAAAGCGGCGATCGCCCCTTCTGCTTTTGATTCTTGCACGAAACCGATAATCGCGTTAATTACCGTTACACCCCAAATCACGATCGCATTTGTCCAAGAACCTAAAAAGGCTTTGATGATTCCGGCGATTAATAAGATATAAAGTAGCGGCTGGTTGAATTGCAATAAAAAGCGCCACCATGCTGGTTTACCTGGTTTAGCCTTGAGTTCGTTTTCCCCATACTGGTTCAACCGTTTCCTAACTTCTGCTGCTGTTAAGCCCCTATCTGAGTTAGTATTCAGCGAGTGGGCTACTGCCTGGGCTGCAAGTTCGTGATATTGAGGTTCTAATTGGCTACCTGTTGCAGAGGTTGTCATTGTTTGTTTCTATGGCGTTAATTAAAGTGCAAGGCTTTTGCAAGAGACCAAACAAGGCAAATGATGGACAACATAATTGCTAACCCTAACTAGAATAAATGACATCTTTTATTTCAGTTTTAGAGATAAATATGATGAGAAAGTGACAAAAAAATACCAATAATTCAACTTTAGGTAATTTTGAGTGAAAGCTGAGCGCAGTTTTGTTTCATCTCTTAACTAAGGATAAATTTATCTGGCTATCGAGGTATTAATAGAAACTACATTTGTTATAAAGTGCGATCGCACTTCCTCTGAGTGCGAAAGTGTAACGTGATGCCGTTACCTACACCAACTACCGTGATTCAAGCGTTCTGCACTCCTATTGAAATGGAAACTACAAGCAGGGAGAAAATAACAAAAGCTTAAAGTAGCGTTGAGTGCGGGAGCAAAAATTCTGACTCTGACGATTCTCTCTGCATCTTGCAAACACAATTTTTGTCCGTTAACAAAATTTACTAGCTATTTCCTATAGCAATCCTATTTGATTCATGAACGTGGAGCAGGCTAAAAGCCTACTTTACAAATCATTTAGAACTGCTATAGAACGCCTATTCACACGCGGCTTCCTCACCCCTAGAGACAAACTGCTATTTGCGATCGCTTATTACTGCGCCTGTCGCGTTAGTGAAGTGCTGGCGCTGACGGCTGAAGATTTAGCAGCTAGTGTGGTGACGCTGCGTAAATGTACTACCAAGGGCAAGATTGCCACGCGCACGCTGCCAGAGTACCCGAAGCTACAGGGATATTTAGCAGCTGACGATCCACCGTCTGGTCTGTTATTTCCAGAACGCAATGGAAACAAGCCACTCACTAGAGCAGCTGCCGATCCGATCCTCAGAGCTGCTTGCCAGCGAGCGAGGATTAGAGGTGCTTCGACTCATTTATTCTCTTTTCGGTAGAGTTGGCGCTGCCGATCGAACTCAACTGGGTAAGCCCAATAGCTACAAAGTAAAAAACTAATTTCTCTCTAGAAGAGGGAAGGGCGCTCTCAATTTATTTATGCAACAAAGCCGAGCGCACTTATTACAATAGTTTAAGGGTGCTGCTAAAACGGACTCATACCGATTATGATTAAATTCGTGACTATTTCATGGCAATTTAAATCGCTTTCTCGGTAGCTCCAATTTGCAACTGTAGATTAGCGTTTTTCCAAAGACAGGAGATAATATGAGCAGCGAGAGCGGATGCCCGTTTACGGGCGGAGGTCAGAAACTTACGGCTCGTCATATGCCGTCGAACCGAGACTGGTGGCCGAAGTATTTGAATCTGAGCATCCTCCACCAGCACTCACCCCAGGCTAATCCCATGAGTGAGGCGTTCAACTACGCTGAGGAATTCAAGAAGCTCGACTTAGCGGCTGTGAGGGCAGATATCTTTGAGCTGATGACTACCTCTCAGGACTGGTGGCCAGCCGACTACGGTCATTATGGTCCTCTCTTCATTCGGATGGCGTGGCACAGCGCAGGTACGTATCGGATCGGTGACGGTCGCGGCGGCGCAGGGTCGGGTAGCCAGCGGTTTGAGCCGCTCAACAGTTGGCCCGACAATGCTAACCTCGACAAGGCGCGCATGTTGCTTTGGCCAATCAAGCAGAAATACGGCAAGAAAATCTCCTGGGCTGACCTCATGATCTTCGCTGGCAACTGCGCGCTTGAGTCGATGGGCTTCAAGACGATCGGCTTTGCCGGCGGGCGCGAGGACATCTGGGCACCAGAGGAAGACATCTACTGGGGTTCTGAGAAAGCTTGGCTAGGTGGCGAGCGTTACGACGACGATCGAGTGCTTTTAAATCCCCTCGCTGCCGTTCAGATGGGTCTGATCTACGTGAACCCAGAAGGACCAAGCGGCGAACCCGATCCGATCGGCTCAGGGCGCGATATTCGCGAAACCTTTGGTCGGATGGCGATGAACGATGAAGAAACGGTGGCGCTGGTTGCCGGTGGACATACCTTTGGCAAATGTCATGGTGCGGGCGAATCATCGCACGTAGGTCATGAGCCTGGAGGGGCAAGCATTGTAGAGCAGGGTCTCGGCTGGAAGAGCGCTTTCAACACGGGTGTAGGCGTTGATGCGATCACTAGCGGTATTGAAGGTGCATGGACTCCTACTCCAACGCAGTGGGACAACACCTATCTCGACACCCTATTCAAATATGACTGGGAGCTGACAAAGAGTCCCGCTGGTGCGTGGCAATGGAAACCGAAGAACGGTGCTGGCGCGGATACAGTGCCTGACGCGCACGATCCGTCGAAGCGGCACGCTCCTATGATGACCACGGCGGACATGGCTATGAAGATGGACTCCATCTACGAGCCGATTTCACGGCGTTATCATGAGAACCCAGATGAGTTCGCCGACGCATTTGCCAAGGCGTGGTTCAAGCTGACACATCGCGATATGGGTCCCCGATCGCGCTATCTCGGTTCAGAGGTGCCAGCGGAAGAGTTCTTGTGGCAAGATCCCATCCCCGCGGTCACCCATGAATTGATTGATGAGCAGGACATCGCCGCGCTCAAAGGTAAGATTCTTGCTTCGGGACTGTCTGTCTCACAACTCGTTTCGACTGCCTGGGCATCGGCATCAACGTTCCGTGGGTCTGACAAGCGCGGTGGAGCGAACGGAGCGCGCATTCGTCTTGCGCCTCAGAAGGATTGGGAAGTCAACCAGCCGACCCAACTGGCAACAGTGCTGCAAACCCTGGAGGCGATCCAAGAAGAATTCAACAGCTCACAGTCTGGCGGAAAGCGGGTTTCGCTCGCTGACTCGATCGTTCTGGGCGGATGCGTGGGCGTTGAACAAGCGGCGAAGAACGCTGGGCATGAGGTCAAAGTTCCCTTCAAGCCTGGACGTGCGGATGCGTCGCAAGAGAAAACGGATGTCGAGTCCTTCGCCGTGCTTGAGCCAACCGCGGACGGGTTCCGCAACTACTCTAGCGGCAAACACAGCGAATCGCTTGAGGAGTTGCTAGTCGATCGGGCGCAATTGCTGACCCTGTCAGCCCCTGAGATGACGGTTCTCGTGGGCGGCTTGCGCGTCCTGGGTACGAACTTTGGAGCGTCCAAACACGGTGTCTTCACCGATCGCCCAGAGACGTTGACCAATGACTTCTTCGTTAACCTGCTTGACCTGGGCACGACATGGAAAGCGATCGCTGAAGATGAATATGAGTTCGAGGGGAGCAGTCGCAAGACAGGCGAACTCAAGTGGACTGCTACCCGTGTTGACCTCATCTTCGGCTCAAACTCTCAGCTACGCGCCCTCGCGGAAGTCTACGGATCTGAGGATTCGCAGCAGAAGTTTGTGCATGACTTTGTGGCAGCGTGGGACAAGGTGATGAACCTCGACCGCTTCTAAGCGTAACTTCCACGGTCATTGGGCGATCGCAGGTTGAGGCTACGCAAATCGGCAGAAATCCTGAGCGCAGGTGAAAGCCAGAGACAATAATGAGGGCGGCGTTTCAACTTGTCTTGAAACGCCGCCCTAGCTTTAGACCCTGACTTGTACGTTGCCAGTTTTATTCCCTCAGTGGAGCAGCGAGACTTGCGAGATTGAGTGCGTCCGAAGGGCATTGAGGCAGTATTAGCTTCTGGATGAGTGAGGCAGTGATTGAGCAATGGCGCAACGAGCAAGCATACTGGGAGACGGGGAGCCTCTAACTATTACAGTGACACAGCGGTTACTACTTCGGGGCACGATTCAATCGTTGTTTCATCTGGCAGGACGGCAAACAGAAAGCTTTTTGGAGTCGTTGTTTATAGTGATGAGAATTGAGTTGGCAGCGTCCGACAAAGCACATTTAGTTACAAAGTAGAAGGCTAATCACCGCATCATTAAAGGTGAGGCGTGACTTTCTCTTATTCATGCAACAAAGCCCTTGAAAGACCTCTTCATCTATGACTTACATCCTTACTTGTGTAGGACTACCGAAGGTGCTAGAGTGAAACTAAAGAAATATGTTTAGAAAGTTAATTCCGCAATTCTCTTTTGTCTGAGCCAACCGGAGAGATCGGGAAAGGGAGTCTAGATATGACTGAATTTGTGCAACAAAAAATAGCGTCAAAAGAAACTGGTGTAAATCAGGAGCATTCATTAACAGTAGGAACATCTGCCGGTTTGGTATGGTTTACAGCATCCCAGCAGTGGATGGAACTGGAAGGTCACAGTATCACTGCGATCGCTCCAAGCCTGAACGGACTATGGGCGGTGGTTGATGGCAAGTCGGTATGGCATCGCGATTCTGAGGGTGAATGGCAAGTAGTAGCCCCAAGTATTCAAGATTTGCAGTTGAATTGTATTCAGCCACTGAGTGGGAAAGTTCTGGTCGGTACATCTAATACTCATCTTTTCTGGATTGTAGATGGTGGCATTGAATTCATCCAAAGTTTTGATACAGCTCAAGGGCGAGACGAGTGGTATACACCTTGGGGTGGGTTACCAGATGTTCGCTCTATGGCAGGAGGACAATCGGGCGAACTTTATGCCAACGTACACGTTGGTGGCATCTTGCGTTCCCAAGATCGCGGACGTTCGTGGCAGCCAACTATCGATTTGCACTGGGATGTTCACCAAGTCATCACTGTTCCAGATCGTCCTGGTGTCGTGCTAGCAGCTACAGCAGAAGGATTGGCTACGAGTACAGATAGAGGCGATACATGGAGCTTGGATCGAGCTAACCTACACTCCACGTACTCCCGCGCTGTTGCTATTTGTGGCGAGACAGTCTTGATAAGTACCTCTAGCGGTCCATCGGGTGCTAAAGCCGCAATTTATCGGCGATCGCTCGACCGAGCGGGGACTTTCGAGAAGTGCGATCGAGGTTTGCCGCAGTGGTTTTCACACAACATTGATACGGGAAGCCTTGTGGCGTTAAAGGATAGAACTGTTTTTGGTACGAGTAAAGGTCAGATCTTCCTATCAGAGGATGCGGGCTTGACATGGAAACAGTTCGCCTCAGATCTGCCACCAATTCACTGCTTGAATTTTTCATAACGCAGCCACAAACAATCTTTTAGGAAGAGGAATGAATATTGAGAATCTTTTTAGAATGAACTTCAGTTCTAATTTAAGAGGATAGGAGTTATGACAGATCGAAAACAAGAGAAAGTCACCTCTGAAGTTCAACAAAAAGTGGCACCAGAAGTAGAAGTGAAATCTCCTGCGGTCGAGGACAGTGAAAATCCAGAAGATCCTATTTCAGAAGCAGGTGAAGTTCCTAAAACGGGTGATGCGCCTGCTGATTGATAGAACTTTTCGCGTCTTCACGTCTCGATCCGTTCTCCGATCGCAAGGTGTAAATGTCAGAAATGGCGATCGCGTTACGATCCGCAATTCATCTAGTAACTACAGTGCTTCTTCTGGTACTGTATGCATTTTCTAGCAAATGACTTGCCAAAAAAGTAAATAAAGTAGATACAACTGTAAGCGATCGCCGTTAGCAAAATTTCAATTAGTTACTCGATCGATAATGTCTCATCGCAGGTGTAACGTGTTCTGCTTCTGTGTCGCGATTCACCGCTGAATGTTGTACCGTAAGTACGGAGCAGGGAGCGTGATGCAGGACGTAGTTGCTGACACTACCCATAAACAATTCGCTCAAACCAGAGTGACCCCGACGACCCATAATAATTAAGTCAGCTTGCCAATTTCGCGCAAACTCGCAGACAGTACGGCTAGGACTACCAGCTATCTGACTAAACTCCGTTTTCACTCCCGCCGCAGTTGCTTCATCTGTAAAACTTTGCAGCATTTCCAGTCCTTTATTTGCAAACTCGTCCCATCGCTGGCGCTGCATTTGGATGATTTCGCTACTCATCCCATATCCCTGATAGTAGTCTGCATGGGACATCATATAAATATCTGGGCTACCCTCTTCTTCAGCAGAGAGTACGTGTAATAGCATGACGCTAGCATTAAGTGCCTTTGCTAAGCCTAGTGCTTCCTCAAAAACGCTGCGATTAAGACTAGAAGTATCGAGCGCTACTAATATTTTTTGAAACATATGAAGTTACCTCCAAATGTATTGTTGGTAATTGGTAATTGGTTACTGTTCTCTACCCATTTACAAACTTAGTAAAAAACTTTGAGGAAGTTGTGAGGATGTTAAACGGAATTTACCCAATTCACTTTTTTATCTATTGCAACACCATCCAAAATTGTATGTCCCTTGTAACTGTTAGCCTGAGATTGAATAACAATATAGACCAAATCTTCATTTAAAATATTTCTAAGAGTTCTCTCGCCATCAGGATCGACTCGTACTACTGTTCCTTCACTGATGGGAAAAATCTCACCATCAATTTGAAATTCACCTTCACCTTGAAGGAAGAGATAAACTTCTTCATTTTGCTTGTGTTTGTGGTAGAAAGGAATTGCTGCTTTTGCTGGTAGCTTATTGAAGGAGATTTCACAACTTGTTAAATCTACAATTTGCTTAATAAATAACTTGCCTTCAACTTCAATTACTCTTGATGGTAGTTGAAAGGAGAAATGATGTAGCTGCGATAACTTACCTATATTAGCTACAGTAAAGTTTTCACCATGCTTTGTTTTATAGTCAAATGCTGTCATATTTTTGACTCCTTTTGAGACTTTAAGTTCTGCTAGCAATAACTTCTATTTCGACTTTGGCTCCCTTGGCTAATGCATTTACACCAATGGTCGATCGCGCTGGAGGATCGAGATCGAAATAGCGGGCATAAACTTCATTGACGGATACAAAATCATTCATATCGGTCAAGAAAATAGTCGTCTTTACTACGTCTTGCCACTGTAAACCAGCCGCATCCAAAATCACTTGAATGTTCTGCATTAAATAATCAGTTTGTTCTGCCGCTGATTCTGAAAATACTGCATCGTTTTTAGCATCGTATGCAAGTTGTCCCGAACAAAATACTAAACTTCCTGCATCGATAGCCTGGGAATAAGCTTTGACGGGAATTGCTACATCTGGCGCATACACAACTCGTTTAGGCATAGATATCAATTAATAGAAACAGACAGGTCTGTATTGTTACTGCCATTAGAAGATGTAACAGACAGGTCTGTATCATGTCAATAGGGAGATACCAATGCTATGCCCTGATGAGATGCCAAGATGAAGAGAAAACAATGTCAAGCGATCGCAAAACCTCAACCCGCCAGAAGATTCTAGAAGTTGCTGACGATCTGTTCTACCGCGAAGGAATTCGGGCAGTAGGAGTAGATATAATTATTGCTCAGTCAGGAGTTGCCAAAACGACGCTATACCGCTACTTTCCTTCTAAGGATGACTTAGTGGTGGCGTATTTAGAGGAACGTCAAAACAGCTTCAAGCGATTATTTGAAATTGCGATCGCCCGATACCCAAACGAGCCGAAACAGCAGATAATTGCTTTATTTGCCTGGTTAGACAAGTATTTGGCAAAACCCGAATGTTACGGTTGTCCGTTCTTGGTGACAGCATCGGAGTTACCGGAACTAGAACATCCGGCGCATCAATTAGCTGTAGCTAATAGGATAGCAATTCGCGATCGCCTCGTGTCTTTAGCTGAAGCAGTGGGAGTAGACAACCCTCAACAGTTAGGCGTTCATCTCCTGCTATTAATTGACGGTGCATTTACCCAAAGGCGGTTATTTGGAATCGAAGGTTTTGATGTAAGATTGAAACCTATTGTTGCTCAATTAGTCGATGGTAATGGGTAATGGGTAATTGGTCATTTGTCATTGGGTAAGAAGTATTTTCACGCACCACGACGCAGCTAATATCGGCTTATCCGCTTTGCCGCTCGCTGCAACACCCCACGCACCACTCTCTACTGATAACTGAATTGACTACGCAATTTTCCTTCCAAGTTTCCACTCGTTGCAGCCAAACTAAAGCCCGTGCAGGTGTCTTTCACACTCCTCATGGTGCGGTTGAAACTCCCCGCTTTATGCCCGTAGGGACGCTGGCAAATGTGAAAACCGTCACTCCCACACAACTTCAGGAAACAGGGGCGCAGATGGTTTTGGCAAATACCTATCACTTGCATTTGCAACCAGGGGAAAGGATTGTCGAAAAAGCTGGGGGATTACACCAATTCATGCGCTGGAATCAACCAATCTTGACTGATTCTGGCGGTTTTCAGGTTTTCAGTTTGAGCGAAATGCGGCAGATTACCGATGATGGGGTAATATTTCGATCGCCTCATGACGGACAGATGATTAATTTAACCCCAGAGCGATCGATCCAAATCCAAAATGCTTTGGGTGCTGATGTGATTATGGCATTTGATGAATGCCCCCCCTATCCCGCCAGTCGTGAGGAGGTAGAAGCAGCGACACAAAGGACATACCGCTGGCTAGAACGTTGTATTAGCGCCCACCAGCGCCCCGATCAGGCGTTATTTGGTATCGTCCAAGGGGGAGTCTACCCAGATTTACGGGCGGCGGCGGCTGAGGCTTTGGCAGGGTTAGATTTACCTGGATATGCGATTGGTGGCGTGAGTGTAGGGGAACCACCAGAACTGATTGCCAAGATCGTACAAGCAACAACTCCCATGCTACCAGTAGATAAGCCTAGATATTTGATGGGGGTAGGCACGTATAAAGAAATGGCACAAGCGATCGCGTCTGGTATGGATCTATTTGACTGCGTGATTCCTACACGCCTTGCCCGTCATGGCGCAGCTTTGGTAAAGGGGGAACGGTGGAATTTAAAAAATTCTCAATATCGGGAAGATTTTCAACCTTTAGATGAAACTTGTCCTTGTTACACTTGCCAAAATTTCACGCGGGCGTATATTTCTCATTTGGTGCGATCGCAAGAAATTTTAGCTTATACTTTGTTGACCATTCATAACATTACAGAATTAGTTCGGTTTACCCAAAAGATTCGAGAGGCAATAATTGGCGATCGCTTTACGACAGAATTTGCTCAGTGGTTGAGTTAGCAGATCGGCACGTTAATAAAACGGTAGGGGCGCACAGCTATGCACCCCCACTAAATATATTTCTAAATTTTTAAAGAATATCCCCTAATGGGACTTTAAAACTTTCTAAGCCCAAAGATAGCCTGACTTGGCTTTGTGAGCGGCAAATACGTTGATGTGGG
>NZ_RSCK01000141.1:0-11584 GCF_003991895.1 Chroococcidiopsis cubana SAG 39.79 | reverse complement strand
AAGTCTCTGTTGAAGATCTACGTGGCTGGTTTACTCATTGCTGTTATTGTACCTCAGTAGACTAGAAAATGCTCTATAATCGGCGGCATAAAAATTCAGGCAAGCAACAAAAATACAAACAGTGTTTCCGTGCAAATTAGTACTTTCTATTCATAAAGTTAGCCTTATTATTGTTAGTATAAATAGCTATATTGATTGATATATACGTAAAACACATCTATCACTACATGTAGTGGCTATCTACACTTTACTCAGTGCATCTTGAGCATTACTCAAAATCTATTTTCAACTCCTTAGTCGACGTGGCTCACGAAATATCTGAGGTGATTCGATCCATACAGCGTTCTGCCAAAGCTGCAATAGTCAAGGAAGGATTTGTACAAGCTGTAGAGCCAGGAATAAGTGCACCATCAACGACATAAAGCCCTGGATAACCAATAACTTGCCCGTATTCATCGCAGACTTTTCCTAACACTGCGCCTCCCAATGGATGAGCTGTTAACGCGTTACTAGTATCAGATATAGTGATATCAATATCAGGATTCTTCTGGTTAAAAATACTATAAGTCAGCTTTATAGCTGACACTATTTCAGGGTCTCCAGGCCAGGTTAACCGAACAGAATCTGTAGCCGCATCATATCCAAATGTCCCTTTTGGTTGTGGTATGGCTAAACCAAGAAGTTGTGTTGTTCCGTCAGCCCCAAAAGGATCTAGAATATCCTCAAGGACGACCGGACCTAGAGGATTGTCGAAATGTTCGAGAACAGCAGCAGCAGGTCCCCCTTTACCCGATACAGGTGGCAAATTTGAAAGAACGCTAAAGATATCTCCATTAGTGCCCCAGTATTTGCCAACATAGTCGTTCAACTTAGGTAGCGTGCCTGTTGCTTTAGCCTTGACCAAGAGTTTAGAAGTCCCCATAGAACCTGCAGCTAAAAACAAATAGCGACAGGTGAAGGATTTTTCTACAACAGTTTCTCCTGTTTCATTAATCTGGCGGCACAGAACCTGATAACCATGTCCAGGTACTTCAGTAATTGTTGTTGCTAAATGCAATGGAAGTATTTCTACAAATCCTGTTGATTCTGCTTTAGCTAAGTAGTTGCGATCGAGACTATTTTTAGCTCCGCTATTGATACCAAACCAATGATTGCCAATAATAGCAGAAGGTCTTTTAGTTCCATCAATCTCTTCACGAACTATATTCCAATCTACAGCTATGTCGTACAGACGATTGGGAAAGCCAGCAGTCGTTGCTTGTTCGAGGAATAACCGCGTTCTATCGTAATAAGGAGTTGCCAGAATGTCTGGGGGAATAGGTGCCGGATTCAAGATAGAACGCACGCGAGGGTAATAAACCTCATCCAATTCCTCATAATCAATTGAATCAGAGAAAACCCGCTCGAAGAGTTCGCGGGCAGGCTGATAAGTAACTGCGTTGTAAACGAGTGACCCACCTCCAACACCAGCTCCACAATAAATAATAATATCCTCTTCCGCCAAACCCTCTAAAACTCCCGTGTATACATCTATAGGTGTCCCATAGTAAGTTGTTTGGCTCAGCCAAGTGCTTCGACCATCAGGCTTATCAAAAGTTGCAAAAGTATCTTGCTCAGGTGTAATAAGCCAACGACGACCTCGCTCCAGTACGACTGTATCGATCCCTGCTTCCCCTAAACGTAGAGCTGCAACAGCTCCTCCAAAGCCGCTACCGATAACTAGAGCGTCTACAGCTTCATTTTTTACAGTTTGAACGCTAGCACGAGTAAGACGAGCATAAGCTAGTGAAGTGACTAAACTAGTGGAAAATAGAGCAGCATTTTGAAGAAAGTGACGACGGTTGCAACGCTGATGAAGCATACATAAACTCCCTATAGTAACGAGTACAATTAAAAGTAACAGTCGAGTCAGACACACCTAGCAAAGCTAGATATGTCCGACCATACCTCACTCTTAGTAGCAACCAAATTATTTCGGACTAACTTTACCGATCGTGCCTAAAGTCCCATCGTCTTTGACCGTCCAAACATCATAGACTCCAACGACATCACCGTTGGCATCAATATCGACATTACCGCTAGCGCCTTGATAATTGATATCTTGACCTTTACGCAGTAATTCTAAACCTTTGCAAACGTCGGTGACTGCCGTACCTGGAGCGTTAGAAACTTCCCGTAGTTTACTAGCGATGCCTTCCCCAGTATTTGTCTTAGCTGCTTGAGCGGCAAGGACGAGCAGTGCTGTTGCATCCCAACTTTGAGGGACGTATTCCCCAACCGCTTGATTCTTCTTCTGTTTCCACATCTGCGTTAAAGCTGACAATGCTTTACCATCTGCACCAGGCACGGTTCCAATCGCCCCAGTGACAATATATTTACCGTCATCTTTCTTACCAACTTTTCCAGGGAAGGTGGCGGACTTCACGCCGTCAGTCAGCATCACCTGTACTCCCTGCATCAATCCTTGTTCGTATGCAGATTTTAGCAAGATGCTACCTGTCTCTTCGTACATCACGGCAATCACTGCTTGGGGTTTACCAGCGAAAGCAGATGCGGCTTCTGTTTCAAACGTGGTTGCTTTAGGATCGTAGCGAGTTGGATTATTTTCGTTAACTATAGTTCCACCTAACTTTTTAAAGGTTTGGACAAATGCTTTTTCAAAACCTACACCGTAGTCGTTATTAATCGCTACCGTCGAGACTTTATTAAAACCTCGTTTTTTCGCTAATTGAGCCAGGGCTTCAGCTTGGTAAGTATCGGGGGGAGCTGTCCGCGCCCAAAAGCCTTTGAATTCTCCTTTTTTAGCTCTGTCAGTAAAAACAGGACTAGTACTACCAGGCGAGATCAACGGCACTTTATTTCTGACAGCGATCGGGACGGCGGCACTAGAAACGCTACTAGCAAAAGAGCCAACCACACCTGCTACGCGATCGACGTTTGCTAGTTTCGTCATCGCTGCCGCACCCTTACGCGGATCGGTTTCGTCATCTTCTGCCACTAAGGAGACAGGCGCGCCGTTGACACCACCGCAAGCATTGACTGTCTCGACAACTAAGGGAACAGCAGCCGACATTTGTTGTCCGATGGGACCGAGATCGCCCGTGGCGGGAAGAAGGGAACCAAGCTTCAGTGCTTGAGTACTAGCTTGTACGTTTGTGACTCTCTCAGATCCTGCCCCAATGGAATTAGCAATTGTTTCAGAATTAGTGCTGGTTATTGTGGTTTGTTGACAAGCAGCAGCAAAAAAGCCGAGCGAGAGAGTAGCGGTAGCCAGGGCAAGAGTACCCGATAAGCGTTTTACCAAAGCAGGGTCGTTCGTTTTCATTCAGTTGTTTATCCTCTGTGCGACTGAAAATTACTTATCTCAGATTATTCTTGCATAACTGAAAAAGAATATAGCTCGAATTATATCGATAAATCTAGTAATAATTGAGCTTGTATCTTATGGAGTAGTATAGGCAATAAATAGGTACTCAAAATACTTTTAAATCTGAAATTATTCCTAAATTAATCGGCGAACAAGAATCTATCAAAAATCTCAAAGTTTTAGTCAATTGGCAAAAAGCACGGTCTATCGATCGCGAGTTAAATACAACATCATTCAAATTATTTCTTAAGGTTATTTCAATTGAGAATCGTATAACTTTATTTGTAAAAACACAATAGCTGCCAGAATTCGAGACTATCTTGATAGAGGCATTCGCTCCAAGAGAACCCATGTTTTAGCGCTAGCTGTTGTAGCGTTTTTTGGGTTTCGGGAAAGTCACTAGAAATTATGTGTGTCTCAACACTCACAACTTCTTGAGGGGTCAGTGCCGTCCAATCTTGGCGCACATTCTTTAAGTAGCGGTCAATATAGGTGATTCGATCCTCTGCCTCTTGACGAACGATATCGATCAAGATCAGAACACCATCAGAATTAAGCAGTTGGAATAATTGACCGATTAGATCGGATTTTTGTGTCAACTTTAAATGGTGCAGCGAGAAGGAAGCCAAGATAATATCAAAACTTTGTTGATGAGTGCCAAGTAGTTGAGGAACTAATGCTGTAAAATCACCTGTAATGAGTGTTTTTGGGCAAGGAAGTACGGCTAGACTATCTTGTGCGATCGCGATCGCTGCCTGAGAGAGATCGATACCATAATAAGTGTGAATAGAGGTTCCGAGTAAAGCTGGAACCGTGATACTTGCGTCACCACAGCCGAGGTCGAGCAGTTGAAAGGGCTTTTGAACTCGGTGAAGTAAGAATTTGTGTAGAACATTGTAAAGTTCGCGATGTTTTATGTAGTCGTTTTGCAAAACTTTTTGATAAATCTGCCAGTTGTCGTTGAAATATTCGCAAGGTTGGAAGGGTACACTAGATAGTTCTAACTGTGTTCTATTTATCATTATTTTGCTCTAAGTCGATGGTTATGTTGGGAAAGCTTTTTACTATTCCCAATAGTGGTCTACTTTTCTAGCTTTTATTTTTGCTAACGGTTCATCTGATTTTGTCTCCACACCTCGGCGATAGGAAAGAAAAATATTAAGCATCCAATATTAGAGTAGAGGAAAGCACTTTAGGGAGCTATTTCTCCAGCCCAAGTAGTAGAGCTTGTATAAGGAACCCGTGCGTTGAATCTACATTTTAAATCTCTGAGAACCTACATCTGTTTACACGACACTATATTGCGATCTGCTTTAGAGAGATTGCTCAATCCGTCCTTTTTACATTCTTCACTGAGTGAAGGAAGTGTGTTCTTGTAAAGTATACCTCGGTAGCAAGGAAATTCCACGGCTTGTACCTCTTTAGAATGAAAAAAAGTTTGCTTTGCGACCGTCTCATACAGCTTCCGCTGTGTTGACAATCTAATGGAAAGGACATTGCTTTGGTTGTGAATTGTTAGGAGCAGTCGCAATGGAAAGAGAGTGTTTCTTGTTCCGGTCTTTCCAAGGCACAGGCAGTGGAAAAAAGTTTGGTTTGAGACAAATATTTTGCATTTCTTGATGGAACACTTCCGTTGTAGAAGCAGAAAGTGGCGGCACGATTCTACCCCAGTCCGCAGGCACTATCCGTCCAGCCTCCGCTTCTCGATGCCAGTGCCGCATGAACTGAGCGGACGCTGTGTGATGATCGACGATCGTCACACCACAGGTCGTAAAAGAATGCAAAACGGCTCGATTCAGTTCGATTAATGCCCAATCTTGCCACAGCGACAGTTTTGAGCGCGTATTTAATCCCATTCGTTGCGCGATCGCCGGTAACAAGTTGTAGCGCTGCACATCTCCAAAATTGCGGGCACCAATTTCAGCACTCATGTACCAACCGTTGAAGGGAGCGCAAGAATAGGAGATGCCGCCAATCTCTAATCGCCAGTCTGAAACGGCAGGAAGCGCGTGCCATTTGAGACCGAGTTCGGCAAACCACTCATAATCGGGGTGCGTAATGGGAACTTCCATTACGGCTGATGGCGGCAATTCAAACAGTTGCGGTTTCTGTCGGGGCATCTGAATAATCAACGGCAGAACGTCAAATTGAGTGCCTTGTCCTTGCCAGCCAAAGTGTTGACAAATTTTGGTAAGTTCAGCTTGGGCGGGATCGCCGACAATCGCACCGTTAGCTTGAAGATATCCGGCATAGCGAATTAGCAGTGGATTCCAAATGCGGATACCTGGTTGTCCAGGTGAATTGGGCGCAAAAATGCTGATCGTTGAGCGAATATTTCCGCCGTTGGTCGCCTGTTGAATGTGATCGACGATCGCGGCAAAAATCTCCTCTGCCGTGGTGAGATGGCGCAGATCTCTCACCCTGAGCGACTCCCAAAAGATACGTCCAATGCAGCGCGTGCTGTTGCGCCAAGCTACTTTAGCACCATAAATCAATTCATCTTCGGTCTGCCAGTAAGTAAGCGATCGTCGATAGTCGTGCTTAATCTCGACAAGACGTTCCTGCAACTGAGCTTCTGGAAGCGACTGTTCTCGATAAAATAAGTGGAGATAGTCTTTTGCTTCCAGCACCAACATCGGCTCCGATTCGATCTCTTCAATTCTTTCGCGGTTCTGCTTTCTGCTAAGTTCCATGATGTTCTGATGATTGTTTAGTAGAAGCGACTGCCGTTTCAGGAGAAGTTGTGGCAAAAGAACTGGGAGGTTCTTTTAAGAAAAAAGCACATAAGCTAGCACAAATTAGAGCTGTAACGCCCATGCTGCAAAACAGAGATTGGGCATTAGTGAGGCTGTAGATCAGCAAATAAACCACGCCACCGACATTACCATAAGCACCCACGTTTCCCGCGATTTGTCCGATTGCAAACTTGCGGATTAATGGCATGATGCGCTTATGTTGCTGCTCCAGCTCCAGCTTGGACAAAATAGGCGCAGAGCATCGTTACCCCGATCGCAACAGTAAGATTTGAGCGATTGTCAAGCTTACCCATGAGCAAGTAGCCCCAATAAATGCTATAGCCAATGTTTTGGGTATGTTCTTTCTTCAGCTAAATTATTAAAAATTACCGCGCACAGCACGAAAATCATCGAGCCTTTTAGGGCAGGTGCCCACAAAAACTGCCAGTTAGGTTGGGTTATCATGACCACTAACGCAACGGCTCCTGCTGGGGGATGTACAGTTCCGGTAAGCTGCATAATCCCGATTGAAGTCGAAACAGCCATTCCGATTGTCAAAGGAGAAGAACCAAGAAAATGCAGAATCATTAAACTCACAAGTGCTGCTAAAAAATTCCCACCGATAACATTACGAGG
The DNA here is from genome assembly GCF_003991895.1 of Chroococcidiopsis cubana SAG 39.79. Lineage (NCBI taxonomy): Bacteria > Bacillati > Cyanobacteriota > Cyanophyceae > Chroococcidiopsidales > Chroococcidiopsidaceae > Chroococcidiopsis > Chroococcidiopsis cubana. The sequence continues at coordinate 4,846 of NZ_RSCK01000141.1, read as the reverse complement.
TTGAGCTAACGGGCTATCAGGGACACCAAAAATCAATACACTTGTAGCACCAAACGGAGCCATCAGCAACGGAGAATTCGTTTTTGCAGTAAGATAAGCTGTTATGGCAATCGCAAAGAAACTACCGAACCAGCTCCAAAAAACGTGCCGATGATGAGGTCGATCGGTCGTGCAGGATTGCCATCTGCCGAACGTTTTGAACCAGTATTTTTCCCACTTTAACTGAGCTTTCTTATAGTCGAGCATAAACTACTTATCTAACCTCCGGAATTTTGTGGAAAGAGTGCTTCGCTGCAGTAAAAGCATTATGCTCAATTTGCCACCTTATTATTTGTGGCAGCGGTGGACGCTAAGGGGAACGTACTGGATAGGTCGTTGCAACGACAGAGGGATAGTCCTGACTTGGGTGTAGAAATCTTGAATGGAAGGGGCTGAGCGATCCCATAATTTCCCGATTTTCTTGCCAAGCTTTGTAGAACTGAAATACATACCGTAGTCCCAGCAAGACCTAGATATACTGAACTTGAACCTATCTCAAGTATTGGATGTTGTTTTGAGCTAGCGGATAGGTTAGTAATTCTAGCAAAACGAGCATCTCTAAATCCAACAGCGTCATTGCTCAAAAACTACGCCTGCTTGTAACTTCTAATCCACCGTGTCGCTCAGGACGCTGGTTAGATCTCGTCAAGTGTTTGAGCATAACTCCAGTAAATGCTACCGTAGATAGCTGTTACAAAACTGATCGCAGCGAACATAATCCGCCAGTTCAATGTTCCACCTGTGAAATATGCGATCGTCAAGGCTAGCACTGGCAGACAAAACCCAGAGGCGGCTGCACCAAAGTTACCCCAACCGCCATAAATTCCTTGCGCTAGACCTATTTTTTTGGTGGAAACCATTCTGCCACCATGCAAACGCCAGCCACAAATCCAGCTCCCATGATGCCGTTAATCAGACTACTCCAAACCAGTTGATGAAAATCATGTGCAGTTGCAGTCAGCAGGCAAGGAACTATGGCAAACACGAGCAATGCCGAAAACGTTAATCGAGGTCCATAGCGATCGAATACTATGCCAATCAGAATACGAGCGGGAATGGTAAGTGCCAAATTGCAAATTGCTAAGACTTTCAGTTGCGGTAAGCTTAGGTACAGTTCGCGCTGGATCGTTGTTGCAAAGGGAGCAACGCTAAACCAAACCACAAATGAGATAAAAGAAGCGAACCAATTGAGATGGAGAATACGGTAACGATCGCGAAACGAGAATAAAGCTTGCAGCATGGTTTGCTCCTTTTGCAGGTTTTAGGCGATCGCAGACTTATTTTGTTTAAGATTTAGCGATTGAGGCATCAGCAGAAGTGGAACTGGGTATACAGTGTCGGTGCAGGGAATGGGTACGTCCAAGTCCAATCGGCAGGTGGGTTTAAAAGAGAGCTTCTGCCTTCATGAATCTTTGTTGGTTACATATATTTTAGAACCTATTTCTAAGTCAAAGTTTAATGGAATTGGTGCAGAAGCTTCCTGCTTGCTTCTTAAAATCCTAAAAGAAGGCGATTGTATCCGATCGCGATGTAATTCCAACCCATCAACCGGTCTTCCACGAAACATCGGTATAAAGCTACTTAAAGGTAGCTTCACTTTTGTCCAGTTTTCCCCAACCTCAAACTCTCGGTCAAATGCGAGTTCACCAGTATCGCGATCGGCTTGGTCATCTTTAAGTGCTAACGTGTAAACTATGTTAGGTTTTTTTGACCTAGCATAAAACTCAATGTACTTGTATGGACTTAAATCTAAGGATAAAGGTGTTTCTGCAATTGCAAATCCGACAAGTCCAATAGGACTATCAATAGCAGCAAGTTTGCCCCAAAATTGTAGTGTGCGATCGTCTATGACTAATTCCGCTGAGGTACTACCAACCGATGGTCTTTCCGTTTTATCAGTCAAGACTGTCCAAGGAACTTTAGCAGTTGACAACACTAGTCTGGAGTCTTGAAAACTTCTAACTTCCACGCTGGCGTTTTTTGAATTGTCAAGTGGATTTTGTATCTGACTCATTGCCTTAATAACAAAGAGTCCAAGACTCAATAATGTGAGTGCTATCGAAGCAAGCCATATAGCCAGTAAGCGAATCATTCTCACGTTCATACTCTGTCAATATCTAGTATTAGTTAGTGTTTACTTAGCTCGACTTTATCCATTAGGCAGCATAGCAGAGCAAGTCATTCCAGCATTCCGACAATGCTTTAGGTACTTTAATCATCTTCAATCTGACGTTTTCTGGTCTGCAAGAGGTCTACTAACTGCGATCGTCAAGATTGCGGATCTCAAACTCTAGGAGCGCGAGACAAGTCTATTTTCCTAGATGCTCCAACATGGTAGACGCTGCGATCGCAAAATCTAGGTGCTTCTCTTGTCCTCCCGCTCTCCGCTGCTAAGCTTGCAGTAACTGCCGCTTTTACAATTCGCTTTCTGATTCAGTAACCTCGCAGTATTTCTCTATGCAAGTCAAAATATTTTCTTCCAGGGAAGAGAAAGTAATCTGCTTGCCTATTCTTTCTACAAGCTCGGCTACTTTTGGCTCCTTACGTAATTCAACATTTTCTTGTATTCGTTCTAGCCGCTCCCAATTTTGCTGTAACTGTTGCTTTGCATTTGGTAAGTCAATCTTCTTTAGATGGTTTGAATTCACAGTCAAAGTACTATTTTGTGACTCAACAGTTACTGTCCGATCCTTTAACTCTTTGGCGAAGCAATAAGAGCCGTTGTATTTCTTCTTCTCACCTTTAAGTTCTTTCAAGATAAACACATCATCCATTTGCCAATCCTTTGGAATCGGCTCTGAGAAATACTCTTCGATAATCTTTTTAACATCCGAAGCAGAGGGGATCTTACCATTGGCTACTTCTACAGACTTTTTCCATACCTCCCACTGCATTTTTGGAGACTTTAATTTGCCTAAAGCTTTAGTTTGCTCCAAGTTGGTAGGAAGGATAATGCTTGAAGTTTCATCGGGATGATTTTGACAATGGACAATTCTCATTTTGTCCATATCATTTTTGATGTTGAAATGTTGAATACAATTATCGGCGTGACGGCTACCAATCCCGTGAGTATCTTGGCAATAACGATGGAACCTCGTTCCGTGCGTGGAGCGATGCAGCTTGTGCTTTCGTATTGGGTCAAGTAATTCACCTAGTCGATAGTGTAAATTATCGCATTGATAGTGTAAATTACTACATTGCTCCAGGACGTTCTTTATCTCCTCCTCCAAACGAATACGTTCGCTGTGCTCCTCTGGGGAGAGCGATTTTGATTGTTTCGCTCGCTTTTTTTGGGCAGGTAGTTTTGCTGGTTCCGATCGCTTTTTTTGGGCGGATAGTTCTGAAATTTTTTCTAGATCAACTTTTCCAGGTGCAAATCCATTGGAATCTTGCGAAGAAGGGGATTCAGTTACAGGACTATATTGAGTTTGGTCGAAATCCATATTGCTTACCTAATTTACTATTTCAAAACAGAGACACGAGAAAGGATGCGAGCGCTTTAACTGAGGTTTGTGGAGCATCTTACTGATTGAGCGAGTGCGGTATCTCCTCAGATCTTTCTGTTGACATAAAGGATGATGCCTTGATGAACCAACTCAAAGTATGTAACGCCTCGATAAGTCAATTTATGAGATACCAGTGTTGCAGGCACTTGGGCAAATTCGGTTGGAGGATCGACGCAATAAGCCAAGCCACGATATCTGGCGCGATCGGCTGTTCCAGGTTCACGAGATTGAGGGCTTGGATAACCTGAACCTTGAGAAGAAAGATGGCGTTTATATGGTACACCGCGATAGCTGAGATTCATGTGTCACCTGATAAATTCGCAATTTTCGTTGTTCTAGTTCGTCAAACTTGTGGATGGCTGAGCGATCGCTAGTTATAAAAGAGACGACAATCGCCGCAATAAAGGAAAGAGGAATTGAAACAATAGCTGGATTTGCCAGGGGAAAAAGTGCTGTAGGTTGGTTCAAACTACCCTTTTGTACAGAAGAAAAAAATTGCTATGGGTTTAGCTGGAGCAAATGTATTCACCATTCATCCTCATGTGATTGTGATTTGAGGTTGTAATAGTTATTTGCCCTATAGGGAAAAATCAAGATCCATAGGGCAACAATAACCATGGCTCCTAGCGAAATTCTGAGAGAAAGCCCAAGAACTAATAAATTGCCAAGAAGTGGTTTGTTGTATGCAATCAGGACAAGCAAGCTGAAATAGATAGTCGTCACGATCGCTGTCAGCCATAGAGATAGCCGCCAGCGTTGCTTAGCTAAAGTCATAAGCGCTCTTTTTCGCTCGTCCATAATTTTACTTTTGGTAAGATTAACTACACAGTGTTAGGAAAGAGTGCTAAGCTCAGATGTATAGCCAGCTTGAATTTCACAAGCAAGATAGGTAAAGCAATTCTCAGTTGGATGAGGTATGTGTATCTAAGGCAATTTGCGTGCCTGCGGATGTATTGCATATACATGGGAATCGTTATAGGACGTGTTTACAAACTACAAAATCGATAGATATAGATTTTGATCCGCTAAAATTAACTCCCGATCGTGCGTGTGTTTTTATGCAGCACGGGGATTATCGTAAAATTTCTTTACAATTTGAGTTTGCAGACAAACCCAGATGCAATACGAGAAAAATCAAGAACCAGTGATTTCCCACCTGTGCAAGCAACCTTGGCTCACGCTGTTTATTTCTGACTTGGAGTACGGGCGCTATTCTGTGTACCCTTACGACTTCTGAGTTCGTCTACTAATCCGGCACTACCAACTATTGGCTGTTGTCGAAGTAGTTCTAAACCAACACC
>NZ_RSCK01000140.1:0-11589 GCF_003991895.1 Chroococcidiopsis cubana SAG 39.79 | reverse complement strand
CGGGAGTACATGGACAAGCAGTCGCGAGCTGATTTGAGCCACTACCATCATCCTGCTTGCGAGTTAAGTTGACAATACCTGAGTGAAAGAGAACTGGCGGTACTCCGCTCGCTGGCACAGGGGATGAGTAATGCCGATATTGCGGCTGCTTTGAGTATCGGTGAAGGCACGGTTAAATCTCATGTCAATCGGATTTTGAATAAGTTAGATGTGAGCGATCGCACTCAAGCTGTGATTGTTGCCGTTAAACGTGGCATCGTCTGCTTGTAGAACTTTCGATTGAGTTCGAATTCTAACTTAAGTTATAGCTAGCCTTCTATTCTAGGAAGGAGCAATTGCTCAATCAAATTATAGTGTAAAAGTTTTAACTCACTGTAGACGACAACTAAAAGTCAATTGCTTATATTGAATTCATGTGGATTGAGCAAGTGAATTGCAAGGTTCCATGCTTGATACAGATGTAGAAAGATGATCGACGACCATAGTTCCAGTTCTTTAGTTGTGCCAGCTTCAACCCAAGATCGCAGTCAAGGTGTGCTAAGTGCCGCTGTGGTGTTAGTGATGTATGGGGACTATCAATGCCCTAGAAGTGCAGCCGTTTACAAGCTGATTAAAGTCATTCGGCAAGAGCTTACGGTTTCTTTTGGAGAGGATGATTTATGTTTTATCTTCCGTCATTTTCCGCAAGCACAGATTCATCCTCATGCTCAACGGGCAGCCCAAGCCGTTGAAGCCGCCGCTGCCCAAGGACAGTTTTGGTCAATGCACGACACCTTGTTTGCCCATCAACAGAAGTTAGAAAATGGTTATCTCGTAGAGTACGCCAATGATTTAGGGCTTGATATCTCTCAATTTCTCAAAGACTTATCTAAACAAGTGCATATCGATCGCATCAATGAAGATATTGCAGGCGGAATACACAGTGGAATAACGGCTGCTCCAGTCCTATTTATCAATAACATTCGATATACCGGACGCTGGAGAATAACAGAGTTGATGGCTGCCATTGTTGCTACAAGTCACTAAGCTCTTCTCATAACTCATCAACGTTAGGAATAGACGAAAGCGGTTTTGTTATTTCATTGAGGGTAGTTCTATGACGCATTTACGAGTACAAAGCAGAAATGATTCTGAGCATGAAGGTACACCTCAGACTGATTCTGAGCATGAAGGTACACCTCAGACTGATTCTCTTCACGACTCTTCGGTGAATCATGCCCTGATTGCAATCGCGCAAGAAGTCGCCCAGTTGCTGAGACAAACTTACCCGATACAAATTGATGAGATTAAACAGGAGAAATAGAATGATACTTCAGAATAAGGTGGCGTTAGTCACCGGAGGTACATCGGGAATTGGTAGAACAACGGCGATCGCTTATGCCCGACAACAAGCAAAGGTGGTTGTGGTGGGTCGTCGAATGGATGAAGGTGAAGAAACAGTTCGATCGATCAAAGAAGCTGGCGGAGAGGCGATTTTTGTGCAAGCAGATATTGCGAAAGAAGCCGATGTTGAAGCAATGGTTGATAAAGCGGTTGGCGTTTTTGGTCGGTTAGATATTGCCTTTAATAATGCAGAAGTTGTCGGCGAAAATCCCTCACTGATTGAGCAAACAGAAGCTGAATACGATCGCACGATGAATGTCAATGTCAAAGGCGTTTGGTTGTCGATGAAATATGAAATCGCTCAGATGTTGAAACAGGGAAGTGGTGCGATCGTCAATACATCATCTGGGGCTGGAGTCGTTGCAGTTCCTACCCAATCCCTCTACACCGCGAGTAAGCATGCGGTAGTAGGCTTAACAAAAGCTGCTGCGCTCCAATATGCCAAAGCCGGTATTCGCATCAATGTCGTTGCACCAGCAGCAATCGAAACAGATATGTTTGAAGCAGCTACAGGTGGGCAGGATGAAGTCAAAGCTTACATAACAGGACTTCACCCGATTGGACGAGTTGGAACACCGCTTGAAGTTGCAAATGCAGTCCTGTTTTTATCATCTGACCTGGCATCGTTCATCACAGGTGAAACGTTGATGGTCGATGGTAGCTATGTGGCGCAGTAGGCGATCGACAGTGCAAAATGTTGCGACCAAGTCGCGATCGACCTGCATCATCCGCGCGTTCCTCGACAGCACGATCGGTTCCACGCTGCGTCTTGAAGGGGATTGCACAAGAATCTGGCAAAACACCTTAAGAATCTGAAAGAAGCCGAGCATTAGGAGTCATTACACTCAAATGATGAAAATAGTAGGTAGGAAGCAAAAACACATTCTTCGCGATCGGGGACACTCCATGAAACTCTATCATATGCCCAGTGCTTGTTCGCTGGCCGATCTCATCGTCCTCGAATGGATTGGTGTGCCGCACGAAATCGTCAGGATGAGCCTTGAAAGCATCAAGTCACCAGACTACCTCACCATCAACGCGAATGGCACGGTGCCGTTGCTGGAGCACGGCGACTTTTCACTCACCGAAAACGTCGCTATCCTCGGCTATCTCGCCGACCTATATCCAGAGGCGCGGCTGCTTGGCGACGGCACACCGCACGATCGTGCTGAGGTAATGCGCTGGCTCGGCTTCCTCAATTCCGACGTACATATGACGTTCAAGCCGATCTTCATGCCGACCCGTTTCCTGCAAAACCAAGCTTTCGCAGGCGCGATCGCCGATACCGCCCGCATCCGCGTGCGTACATACCTTGAGCGGCTCGATGCCCGACTCGACGGACGAAACTGGCTCACTGGCGAACGATCGATTGCCGATCCCTACCTGTTCGTCATTCTGCGCTGGGCGATCGACACTCAGGTTGGACTACAAGGCTTTGAGAACCTGTCACGATTTGTAGACCGCATGAATCTCGATGCTGGTGTGCGTGCCGCACTGGCTACCGAAGCAGAATTAAAGCCATCTTAGAGGCGGCAAACGCGGCGATCGCTGTATGACAATTGTGATGCAACAGACAAAAACACATCAATTTACAACGGAGAAACCTCTCATGCCTTACATTACCGTCGATCGAGAAAATTCTGCAACGATCGATCTCTACTACGAAGATCTGGGGACAGGTCAACCGATTGTTCTGATTCATGGATTTCCCCTCAACGGTCATTCCTGGGAAAAGCAGGTCTTAGTGCTGCTAAATGCAGGGTATCGAGTCATTACTTACGATCGCCGAGGCTTTGGTGCTTCCAGCCAACCCTCGTTTGGCTATGACTACGATACGTTTGCAGCAGATTTGAACGCGCTGATGACCAAACTCGACTTGCATGATGCTGTGCTAGTCGGCTTCTCAATGGGAACAGGCGAAGTCACACGTTATCTTGGCAAATATGGCTCAGAACGAGTGTGGAAAGCCGTGCTGATGGCTCCAGTGCCGCCTTTCTTGCTGAAAACCGATGATAATCCCGAAGGTGTCGATCAAAGCGTTTTCGATGGCATTATGAAAGCGATCGTTGAAGATCGCCCAGCCTATTTCTCTACGTTCTTCAAAGAGTTCTTCAATGTAGATGTGTTGCTGGGCGATCGCATCAGCAATGAAGCAATTCAAGCCAGTTGGAATGTGGCAGCAGGGGCTTCTGCGAAAGGGACTTTGGACTGTGTACCGTCCTGGCTGACTGATTTCCGCGACGATCTACCCCGCATTGATGTACCAACGCTGATCGTTCATGGCGATGCCGATCGCATTTTGCCACTTGAGTCCACCGCAGCCAGACTTCCGAAGCTGATTAAAAACAGTCAACTTGTGGTCATTCCTGGCGGACCACACGCCATCAACTGGACTCATGCCGATCAAGTGAATCCTGTCTTGCTTGACTTCCTCAAGAAAAACTAATCCAAAACTGGTTCAGATCCAGAGGTGGAAGGAAAAACCTTTTCCCTAAACGGTAACTACCTTACCAAATCGTGCTGACTTGCGAAGTTGGGGAGAACTTACCGGCGCTGAGTGGTATCGAAATCCCGTCACTGTTAATTCTAAATCAAGGAGAGTTGGCGCAGATGGAATCTATGAAAGCAGCCGTATTAACTGCGTTTGGTGATGCTGAGAAGTTTGAGATTCAAACTGTTCCCATACCAACACTGAAGGCGAATCAGGTGTTAGTCAGAGTTTGTGCAACCTCGATTAACCCGGTCGATTACCAAACTCGTCGTGGTGATTACAAGGAACTGGTTCGATTACCCGCTATCCTAGGAGTCGATGTTTCAGGGGTGATTGAGGCAATTGGCGAAGCTGTGACTGATTTCAAGGTGGGAGATAACGTGTATTACTCGCCGCAAGTTTTTGGAGAATTCGGTAGCTACGCTCAGTATCATGTGGCTGATGCAGCGATTGTTGCATTGAAGCCTGCAAATCTATCGCACATTGAAGCAGCTTCTTTTCCACTTGCAGGCGGAACTGCTTGGGATTGTCTAGTGACTAGGGGCAATCTACAAGTTGGTGAAACAGTTCTCATCCATGCGGGTGCGGGTGGAGTTGGTTCGATCGCAGTTCAACTCGCCAAAGCAATAGGGGCATACGTTTTTGCAACGTGTAGCTCTAGAAACAGAGATTTCGTGACAGAACTGGGCGCAGATCGAGTGATTGATTACAAAAATGAAGATTACGTAGAAGTCATTCGTCAGGAAACAAATGGACTGGGTGTGGATTTAGTTCTAGATACGATCGGCGGAGAAACAATTGGGCGTAGTCCAGAAATCATTCGTCCCTTCGGTAGGCTTACAAGCATTGTAGACATTGCAACTCCGCAATCGCTGCTTGAAGCATGGGGCAAGAATCTGACGATTCATTTTGTTTTCTCAACCCAGTACCGAGCAAAATTAGAGGCTTTGACAAAACTCATCGAGCGTCATCAGCTTCGCCCAGTGATTGATTCAGTATTGTCTTGGGATCGGGTCGTTCTGGCACATCAGCGTCTAGAGCGGGGAGGAACACGAGGCAAAATTGTGCTGAAGTTTACAGAAAATTAGACCAGCTTTATGGCGCTGATGATTGCTAAACGAATCGGAGTTTGATTGTGTGCTGAAGGTCAATATTGATCGAAATTGGACAACAATGTCAAAACAACTTAAACAAATAACTGAAAATCAGTGTCAAAATACACCAGCAAAATATGACGATCTCAAGGTTCTTTTTTTGAACTGCACTTTGAATAGAACTCCTGTTTTATCTCATACCAGTGGTGTAATCGATATTGCTCAAAATATATTTGAAGCCAATGGAGTTCAAACTAAAGTCATGCGACCTGTAGATTACGAAATACCAGCAGGACTTGGGCTAGATATGTCCCAAACAGATGAATGGGATCGAGACGATTGGCCCATAATTCAAAAAGAAATTGATGAAACTGATATCTTGGTATTGTGTACCTCAGTTTGGCTTGGAGAAAAAAGTTCTGTTTGTAATCGAGTTTTAGAAAGAATGTACGGTTACACTCATGTTTTAAATGAAAAAGGACAATATCGAGATTATGGAAAAGTCGGTGCAACCTTAATCACTGGTAACGAAGATGGGATTAAACATTGTGCTATGAATATTTTATTTTCTCTTTCTCATATTGGTTATACAATTCCACCACAAGCTGATGCAGGATGGCTAGGTGAAGTTGGCCCTGGCCCTTCTTATCTAGATCCTGATTCTGGTGGCCCTGAAAATGATTTTACCAACAGAAATACAACTTTCTTAACTTGGAACTGTATGCATTTGGCAAGAATCTTGAAAGATAATGGCGGCATTCCCGCTCACGGAAACCAACCTGAAGTTTGGGATGCAGGTTGTCAGAGTGATTTTAAAAACCCAGAACATAAAGTATAAAAATTTGCGATCGCGCCCTTATTGAAGAAGCAGCACAAAAACTCGATCGTTTTTTCCTTACATTCAACCAGGAGTTAAAAATGAGCAACGAAACTATTAACCATCTCATTCACGATCGCAATGTACGCGATCGGGCTCAAATGATACATATATTTGTCTAGTTCTGAAGAGATAATTCTATGACTGTCCCCACTCAAACATCTCGAACCGTTGCCGGAGTCATCAACAGCGTTGAAACACTCGAAGGAGCCGGATTTCTTGTACATCGCCCCTTTCCCAAAAGTAGCTTCTCTGAATTTGACCCGTTTCTCCTCCTCGACGAGTTGGGTCCGATTAATCTAAAGCCGAGTCAAGCAAAAGGTGCGCCCGATCATCCGCACCGGGGCTTTGAAACCGTCAGCTATGTCTTGGATGGACGGTTAGAACACAAAGATTCTGCGGGGCACGCTGGGTTACTAAATCCGGGTGATGTCCAGTGGATGACAGCAGGTGCTGGGGTCGTGCATTCCGAGATGCCGGAGTCAATGTTTACCCAAACTGGTGGACGGCTCCACGGCATTCAGCTATGGGTCAATCTGCCACAACGAGACAAAATGATGCCACCCCGCTATCAGGAAATTCCAGCGGCTCGCATTCCGGTAGCTCAAACCGAAGATAGGTCTGTGACGGTGCGAGCGATCGCAGGAGAAGCGTTAGGGGCAAAAGCCGTCATTCAGACGCGCACGCCGATCATTTACCTCCACTTCACACTGCAACCAGGGGCAACGACGATCCAGCCTGTACCAAAAGAGTACAATGCCTTTGTCTATGTACTGGAGGGGTCTGGGTTGTTTGGGACAGAGCTAGCGCCTGGTGATGATGGGCAGATGGTGCTCTTTGCTCAAGATGGAAAAGATGTGGCGATCTCCAACCCTACTGATGCTCAGCGTCCTCTAGATCTTCTGCTAATTGCAGGTGTCCCCCTTAACGAACCAGTCGTGCGCTACGGTCCGTTTGTCATGAACACTGAAGCTGAAATTATCCAGGCGATTGACGACTACCAAGCAGGAAGAATGGGACGGATTTATGCCTAACACACTTCAATTTAGTCAACATCAACGCTTGAGCGAGTTACGCATCAAACTACTACGTCTGCACAAGCTTTTACTAGAGACTGAGCGTCTTACCTATGAGCAAGTTCGAGGGCAAGTTTCTAGAGGTGAATTGCTACAACTGGTGATTCGTCATGAGCAGTTTGCCTGGTTGCATCGACTCTCAGCATTGATTATCCAAATCGATGAGTTGCTTCATGACGGTGAACCTGTTACACCAGAGGCAATGGAAGCGATTGACAGTGACATTCGTACACTGCTCAGCCCCGACGAATTGGGCGATGAGTTTGCCATGAAGTATAATACGGCGCTTCAACGTCACCCCGATATCGTGTTAGCTCATGCAGATGTCGTGATGTTGCTGACTTCTGACAGTATTTAACCCGAACTTGCTCCAATCGTGTAATTGCAAGCCTAAACTTATGCTGATCCAAAAACTAAACGACTGTGAAGAAATTATCGCTGGAGATGGAACTGTTCTGCGCGAACTGCTTCATCCTGCCAAACAAGACATCAACTTGCGTTACAGTTTGGCGTATGCGATCCTGCCTGTTGGCAAAACTTCGATTCCTCATTCCCTAAAGACTTCTGAGGTTTATTACATCATTAGCGGTGTTGGAGAAATGTCGATCGACAGTGAAGTTTGTCGTATTGAACCAGGCGATGCGGTTTACATTCCTCCAAATGCAATCCAGTTCCTTCACAACTACGGTGACGAACCCATTGCTTTCGTTTGTCTAGTCGATCCAGCTTGGCGCAAAGAAGACGAAACGATTTATGCACCTGAAATTGGGGCAACCGCATCACTCTAATTCGATCGCTCAAAACTATGAATTCACAAACAGCTCAAACCACTACTACTGCTGACGAGTTCGCAATCCGTACTTTCCATCACCATCGCGTAGCGTCTTGGACTCACTGCATCCAGCGGATAGGCACCCTGGGTGTGATGTGTCGGATAGACGCGCAACTCGTAAGAATCTGACGAATTATTGTCAGAATCTGAAAGAAGTTAAGCATTGGAATCAATACAGTTTAGATAGAACTTAGGAGAATTCAATATGGTCAAAGAGCAAACAGCAGACAAACAGGCAGTACAGGCAACTCCAAGCCTGACATCCGCTCAGGAAGCCTTGCAAGCGGTCTGGGAAGAGCATATCGGGCACGAGTTTGGTACTCACAGCCCTGAAGATGCTCTCGTTACGATGGTTGAGGACGCTTATGTGAATAACATTCCAGTGATGACTGGGGGAGTCGGAAAAGCAGCAGTGGGTGAGTTTTATTCCAAAGACTTCATTCCCCAGATTCCGCCAGACATGGAGCTGACTCCGATTTCGCGCACGATCGGGACGGATCGACTCGTCGATGAAATGCTGGTTAAGTTCACTCATACCATCCAGATGGAGTGGATGCTACCTGGCATTGCTCCGACTGGGAAACGGGTTGAAGTGGCAGTGGTAGCGATTGTCCAGTTTCGTGATGGTAAGCTAGCCCACGAACACATCTATTGGGATCAGGCGAGTGTATTGGTTCAACTCGGCTTACTCGATCCTGGGACACTACCCGTTGTGGGTGTTGAAAGTGCGCGTAAGGCGATCGATCCGAGCTTGCCCTCAAACGCACTGATCGAACGTGCTAGTCATAGCAACTAAATGTTAGAGCAAGCTTTTCATCAATAGGAACACTATGAAAAAGCCAGAGTTTTTTGTCACCCCCGGTTACGGGGAATACATGCTGAATAAATTGCATTACTCGCAAGCGGTCAAAATTGGCGATCGAGTGGAGATATCCGGACAAGGCGGTTGGGATGACAATCTGCAAATTCCCGAAGCGATCGCAGACGAGATTGCCCAAGCATTTCAGAATGTAGAGCGAACCTTAGCAACGGCTGGTGCGAGTTGGGAGCATGTTGTCCATGTCAATTCTTACCATGTTGGCGGGTTTCCCCCGGAGGTGAACGAGGTGATGGTCAAGCTATTTCGTCATTACATACCCGATCGCGCTCCAATTTGGACAGAGCTAGGTGTCGCGGCGCTTGCACTGCCCACGATGCGGATTGAAATTCGCGTGACTGCGATTGTTCCGTGAGTTTTGCATCAGTGGCAGCAGAAACGGCTCTGTTAAAACATTTACTTGAACAGAGGAGAGATTCAAATGTCAGAGAACAATAAAGCTATCTTAGAAGCGGCAAACGCAGCGATCGCTGAGGGTAACCATGAAGGCTTCTTGTCGTTCTGTACCGACGATACGAAATGGATATTTTTAGGCGACAAGATCCTGAACGGAAAAGAAGCCGTTCGCCAATGGATGGCAACAAAGTATGTGGAACCGCCTTTAAATATCGTCACGAACTTGATCGCTGAGGGTGATTTTGTCATGGCACTGGGCGACCTGACAATCAAGGACAAAGACGGGAAAGGGACTGATTACTCGTACTGCGACATCTGGCGCTTTCGTGGCGGCAAGATGGTCGAATTAAGGGCTTTCGTCATCAAAACTGAGGTCAAGGCTGAAACCAGCAGTGCGGTGTAAATCATCTACAAAAGCTACCTCCTGCGAGGTATGTCATTTGGTGACAAAATGTCATTAAATGACAAATATGACAAGAAAGACGGTCATGACGAGTGATGGTGACAGCAACACGATGAGCAATCACAAATCAGGCAATCGCAAATCAGGGGGGATGAATGCACAACGGCAACAGCGGGTACGTCTGGAGATTTCGCGGGAGGCAGCGCGTTTGTTCTGGGAACACGGTGTTGCTACCACGAGCGGCGAGCAAATCGCAAGCGCAGTTGGAATCTCGGTGCGAACCCTCTGGCGGCACTTCCGCAACAAGGAAAGCTGTGCTGAGCCGGTCTTGGCGCAGGATGTCGAGGAGTGTGTGGCGGTGCTGCGCCGCTGGCCTCGGGAAGTCTCTCTTGAAGATCACCTCATTGAATGGGCAACGAACCGAACCAAAGATGTCGAGCAGCAAGCCTACGACGAGGCTGTCATCAAGATGACCGTGCTGGCTGAAAAAGAGCCGGATCTTCGCGCCGCCTGGCTAATGACCCACGACCGAATTGAGCGAGAACTGGTCGAGATCATCGCGGATCGCCTGCGCCGCCCATCTGACGATATTGAGGTGCGGTTGCACGCGGCTGTCACCACCGCAGTTTTGCGCGTCATTAGCGAAGATGTCAGCGCCGCCCTCATGTCGGGAGCCGATCGCGCCTCCATTGGTAACCCGATCGGGCGTATAGCCCAAGCTGTGCGCGTAGCCACTGGCGGAGTCGTCGGCGATCCCGTCGATCCCTGAAAACAATCGCAACAGCAACTAACAGCCCGATTCGAGCAGCCCGATTCGAGCAATACACACACGCACGAGCAAAGGAGACGAAGATGAGGATCAACGCAACCAAAGGAAAGCAAGGAATCGGAACGGAAGTGAAAGACGTGACTTACGTGGAGGCTGCGAGGTGGGGTAAGTATCGGGGGTGGCGGTATGTTCTGGGACTGACGATCATCCTCTTTGCGTGGCTAGTGGTCGGGACTGGTGCCAGCGTACTCGTTGCGATCGCGCTTAGCGGTCAGCCGGATTACTCCGTGCTTGATCCTTTTGGTAAGTTCCTGTTTGTCATGGCAGGTTTCCCATTTTTCCTCGCGGGGATTCTCATCGCCGTTACCGTTATCCACCGCCGTCATCCCCTGACGCTGATCGCGGCGCGGGAGAAGATAAGCTGGCGGCGCGTCGGTCATGGGTTTGTGGCGTGGTTCGTGCCATTCTGCCTGATCGGTGGGCTGGGACAGTACCTCTTTTACCCTGACACCTTCTCCTTTAACTCCGACCTCGCAGCGTTCGCGTTCTTCGTGCCGATCGCACTGGTTCTTACCGCAATCCAGACGACTACCGAGGAGCTTTTCTTCCGTGGATACATCGTGCAGGGCGCAAGCCTGATCTGGTCTAATCGCGTGTTTCTGGCGATCGCGCCAGCTGTGATATTCACCGTGCCGCACCTCGGCAATCCGGAGGCGATCGCAGGCGGCTGGCTCACGGTCTTTGTCACCTACTTCCTCGTTCCGGGTCTTTTGTGGACTGTGGTTTCGTTGATTGACGGAACTACTGAACTCGCGATCGGCGTACACTTCGCAAACAACATCGGCGGCATACTCCTGTTCAACATCACTGGAAGTGCCGTGACCACACCGGCTCTGTTCACAATCAGCGAGTACCACGCCACCTACGGGGCGCTATCAGTGCTGGTTGCAATCCCCGTGTTCCTGGCGATCGCCTACGGGGTGTTCAAGCAGGAGTCGCCCCAATCCGTTTCCCAGAGCCACCAGAAGGGTCGTTGGTGACCCCGGCAAATCCCGAACCAATCAGCAACTGAAGTCAGTAACCCGATAAAAGGAGTCAATTATCATGCCTCGTGTTTCTTCAAATCACCTGCGGGAGTCGGGAAAACCCCCTTCCGCGTCCTCGGCTCGGTCTAGCAAGACCTCCCGTCCGGGCTGGCCCGAGATTATCGTCGGACTCGTCGTCTATTTAATCGTAGGGTTCGGAGGCATCTCGCTGTTCAAGCAACTCGGTCTTGACCCCGCGGTCCACGGCCTGATCTTGGCTGCATGGACAGGGCAAACGCATCTAATAAAAGCATAATGAAATACTAAGAAGCGCTTTGGGCTAAAAATTCTGGAAATAGCAGAGCG
>NZ_RSCK01000139.1:0-11658 GCF_003991895.1 Chroococcidiopsis cubana SAG 39.79 | reverse complement strand
TTTATATTTTTAGCTGGGTAGCTTGTTAACTCAGTACTGCTGAGTCATTTTGTCATTGGTTAGTCTAAACTCCAGTTAGATAAAATTAAAGGGGTACATCATATTTCTACCATTGCTGTTTTTGAGTCATCTTTTTATTTAGGAAAAATAGTGGACGAATCAGACCCACTTACTCATAGCTCTGGCATGAAACTTACCTACTCTCAAAGTAAATGAGTTACCGAAAAATTAGCTAATATTGCGCGATCGCGAGGTATTCTCGTTTCTGTCTACAGACCACCCTTTATTTCCGGTCATAGTCAAACAGGTACTTGGTATACAGATGATATTATTTGTCGAACGATCGAAGGTTGCATCCAAATGGGAAGTATGGCTGGTATAACTGACATATTGGATTTATCTCCGGTTGATTATGTCAGCAAAAGCATTGTCTATCTATCCAGACAACGCGAAGCACTTGGTAAATCTTTCCATTTACACAATCCTCAACCTATTTCTTGGCATCAGCTAACAGATTTTCTTCGTTCTTTAAGCTATCCCATTTAGTATGTTTCTTATCAAGATTGGCAGGTACAGCTTAGTAACCAAGCGCGATCGCAGTCGCATCCCTTATATCCTCTTTTACCTTTCTTGCTCAAATATTCTCCAGAACATCAACCAGCTAGAGAACCGAAAATTAGCTGTCAAGCAATGTAGACCGCGCTAGCAGAAAGTTCGATTATCTGCCCTGCGGTAGACAATAAGTTACTGAATACTTATTTTGACTACTTAATTCGTAGTGGTTTTTTGGATGCGAAATGATAAACATCGAACTTTCAAAAAACATAGCAGAGGCTATAAAATATTGCATGGTAGCCAGGATAGTGAATCACAGAAATGAAACAATCTTCATTCTGGAAATGGGCGATCGTAGTTGTTATCGTGGCATTGCTGCCGATCGTACCGACAATTAGTAGTGCTGCTCGTGAAAAATATCTCGCGCCCTCAAACTCTAATCAACCATATACCCTAGCGCCCTCGGACGCTCCGATCCCAGGTGAATCTTGGAGTGCGCTCGACACGGCAACTAGTAAGACGATCGGTCAAGTACCCGCCACGAAAAATTTAGATTTGGACTTGTCGCTCAACTTACCAAAGCGAGAAAACAAGGTAGAAGTGTTTCGCGAACCGTCTGGGGTGGTTCACATTGAGGCAAAAAATGAAAACGATCTATTTTTCTCCCTTGGGTTTGTTCACGCTAGCGATCGCCTGTGGCAAATGGATTTCCAGCGCCGAACCGTTGCAGGTCGGCTTTCCGAGGTACTCGGTGAGACAACCCTGGAACAAGATACGCTCAATCGTAGCATCGG
The DNA here is from genome assembly GCF_003991895.1 of Chroococcidiopsis cubana SAG 39.79. Taxonomy (NCBI): domain Bacteria; kingdom Bacillati; phylum Cyanobacteriota; class Cyanophyceae; order Chroococcidiopsidales; family Chroococcidiopsidaceae; genus Chroococcidiopsis; species Chroococcidiopsis cubana. The sequence continues at coordinate 10,309 of NZ_RSCK01000139.1, read as the reverse complement.
GCTTTACCGCGCCGCCCAGTCAGCGTATAACAGCCTGCCTCATAAAGTTAAACAGGTGGTAGAGCAATACACCCAGGGAGTTAACGCCTATCTCAATCAGAATCTTCCCCTATCTGAAGAATTTCAACAGTTGGGCTATAAACCCGAACCGTGGCAGCCAGCTGATGTTTTGGCGCTACAGAAGTTACAAAGCTTAGGACTATCGACTAATTTTGAGAGTGAATTATTTCGTTCTCAGCTGCTAGCACGGGGACTTAGCTTCGAGCGGATTCAAGAAATCTTTCCGCTCTACACGGGCGATGTCACCATTTTACAGCCAGAGGACATCGAGAAAATTCCCGGCTTGACTGCATCAACTCGTGCGGAGAGACAAGGGGAACGAGGAAGAATTTTACCTGCCTTACCCACTACCTACGATACTTCAACTAACTCAGGGCAGGCGACACTGAAGTCAACCTTGGCTTTAAGTCAATTATTCTCTCCCACACCTATAGCCTCAAATAACTGGGTGGTTGCAGGCGATCGCACCACTACAGGCAAGCCTCTGTTGGCGAACGATCCCCATCTCCGCCTGCAAATCCCGTCCACTTGGTATCTGGTAGACCTTAAGTCTCCTACATTTAAGGCGATTGGTGCTAGCTTGCCCGGACAGCCTGGAGTGGCGATCGGACGCAATCGCCATATTACCTGGGGTGCAACCAGTTTACTAGCAGATGTGCAAGATCTCTACATCCTGGCAGAAACTCCAGATCGAAAAGGTTACGTTTACAAAGATCGGTTTCTTCCCTACCAAGTCCGCACAGAAACAATCAAAGTTTTGGGTAGGGACGATGTTGTCGTTTCAGTGCGGGAAAGCGTTTATGGTCCAGTCATCTCCGATGCCTTGGAAATTAGTCAACCAATGGCGCTGCAATGGGTTAGTCTGGCTCAAGAGGATAACTCTCTGGGTGCATTCCTAGACATCAATCGAGCAAAGAACTGGCAAGAATTCACCCAAGCACTAAAATCCTACGTTGCTCCTGGACTCAACTTTGTTTATGCTGATGTAGATGGCAACATTGGTTATTTCGCACCTGGTCAGATCCCTATCCGGCAACGGGATCATACTGGGCTTGTACCTGTACCAGGAACGGGTCAATTTGATTGGCAGGGCTTCATTCCCTTCGAGCAACTGCCTCAAGTTTACAACCCAAAATCGGGTTTTGTTGTCACTGCCAACAATCGAGTTGCGCCTGATTCTTATCCCTATCAGATTAGTTTGGAATGGGCTGAACCTTATCGAGCAGAGCGCATCCGCGAGCTGATCTTGAGTCAGGATAAGCTATCTTTGCAAGATATGCAGGCAATTCAACTTGACCAAATAACTCTACTCTATCGCGACTTCAAACCAATTCTGGAGCGAATTCAACCAATTTTAAACAGCTTAGATCCCCTTCCTACAGCTACTTTAGACTGGCTGAATCAACTATTAGAGTGGAATGGTAATGTTAGTCCCGACTCTAGAACAGCTACGGTTTTTGAAGCATGGTACACGGAGTTGACCAAGATTTCGGCAGCAGCGATCGAGCAGGAATTCTTGGCAGGGAACCAGATAGAGCCTACTCCTCGCTTTCTATTGCAAGCATTTTCGAAGGGCGATTTAGTCTTTGGCGGAACGCCAAAACAATTCCTAAATATTGCTGCTGAAGCGTTGCAAAAAGTCGCGATCCACTTTGGCAATGCCGTACCTCAGTGGGGGGAAATTCATCAGGCAGTGTTTGAAAATCCAGCCTTTCCGTCAATTAGCCGTCAGGTTCCCTTTGGGGGCGATCGCTACACTATCAATGTTGGGACATACGATTCCCAGACTTTTCTAATGCGAAACGGATCTAGCTATCGTCAACTGATCGACCTCAGCAATCTAGAAAACTCCCAGTTTATTCATCCGATTGGTCAATCCGGACAGCTATCATCTCCTTTTTTCGATAATCTACTCCCCCTGTGGCAGCAAGACCAGTATCTGCCGATGAAGACTAAGGATTTCCCAATAGCTGCACAGTAAAGCTGAAATACAGAGATAATTATGAAATTGCTCAAAGTAAAGCATTTGAAATAGCTGGACTAGCTCGAACAAAATTTATTCATACTTTGTTTCGTTATCGAGTTAATTTTATGCAATATGCTTTTTGAATTTACTGCCCAAAACTTACCAGCAAGTTTTCATCTTTTTAACAAAATTTTACACCACAATGAGACTAGCAATTGTTTTGAAAAAGCCCTAATCATGACGTTCTTGCATGAAGCGGGCGTTGTTGCACAAATAAGTCAAGATAGTTAGATTTTGAGTATGTCCTGAAGACGAAGCAACCAATGAAGACAAAAGCTAAAGCGAGTTACGGTGTCCGTAACTGGAGTGAGTACGATGCTGCACTCAAGCAACGTGGTAGTGTTAGCTTTTGGGTGAGTGAAGAAGTCATCGGGCAGTGGCGCAACGAACAAAAAACAGGGAAACGGGGAGCCAGCAACTACTACAGTGACGTGGCGATCGCCACGATGGCAACAATTCAATCACTGTTTCACTTGGCCGGACGACAAACGGAAGGCTTTGTGGAGTCACTGTTCACGAGAAGTGGGAATTGATGTGGAAGTGCCGGATCACTCAACGTTGTCACGGCGATTGGGAAAGCTGTCGGTGGAGTTGCCTGTAGTACCCAAAACCAAAGCAGTGCATGTGGTAGTGGATTCAACTGGCGTGAAAGTTTATGGCGAAGGCGAATGGAAAGTCCGCAAACATGGGGCAAGCAAGCGGCGAACATGGCGAAAGTTGCATTTGGGAGTTGATGAAGCGACGGGGGAGATTTTAGCGGCAGCGGTGACAACGAATGACGTTGCTGACTGTGAGGTGTTACCCGAGTTGCTTGATGCCATTGCCGAAGACATTGCACAAGTGACGGGCGACGATGCCTATGATACTCAAGACTGTTACGATACCATTGACCAGCGTGGAGCGAGTGCCGCCATTCCCCCTCGACGCAACGCTAAAATTTGGCAACATGGGAACCGTAAAGCCCCGCCGCATCCTAGAGATGAAAGTTTAAGACGGATTCGTCAAGTCGGACGCAAGCGATGGAAGCAGGAGAGTGGCTATCATCGACGCTCGTTGTCTGAAACAACCATGTTTCGGCTGAAGAGTATCTTTGGGGGCAGGCTGCGACGACGCACCTTTGACAATCAAGCAGTGGAATTGTTTCTACAATGTGCGGCACTCAACCGCATGATTCAACTGTGTCAGCCTGATAGCTACAAAGTGGAAGATTAATTAACCACTCGCTCAAGTCAAGTGTGGTCTTTTCTCATTCATGCAACAAAGCCGCCTAGAGTTGCTGCACCCACGATAAAATTTGTGGACGACTACTGTGAATGGTATCAGAAACTCTTTCCAGAAGTCAGAAGTTTTGGAGCGTTTAAATATTTGCATGTCGGAATGATTTCAGAGATAAAACGTAAATCATAAAGTAATTGTTCAGGGGGTGCGGTCTTGAATCGGTAACAAAGAGGGTGCTGGTAGACCTTGCCGGGAGGCTCGACATGCTTGCACTAAATACTCCAACACCGAGCGATTTTGGGCACGCAAAGAAGTGGCGACTGTGAGCATTCGGGAGACAAACAAACTGCCTGCCTGGCTCTGGGAACCAAAACTATTTTTGCGCCATAGCACTGCCGGACGAAGCGCCCGCTCCGCCACATTGTTCGTCGGTTCGATGCCCTCAGTGGTCACGAATGTCCACAACGCTGGTTCGATTTTCAACAGTTGCTGGCATGTGCGAACCGTTTTCGCTAATGGCGTTTTCTCTTTGGGGGCAATTTCATAACCTGCACCTTCTCTGAGCAATTGCCTAAACTGCTCTCGAATCGGTTGCACTACCCCAGCAAAGTCACTTCGACTCAGCGTTCCATGTTCCATCGCGCACGCGATACCATTGCTCAAATAATAAACGCTGTTGTTCCAGCAAGGCTTGACCGAGTTCTCCCGCCACACCCTTGCGTTCGGCAATTTGAGTCAAATCTCGTTTGAGATGCGCCCAACACACCTGTCGGTGCTCAGTGCTCAAATGAGTGTGACCAAAATTGGATGTTCTATTTAATCAAGCTTTTCTTGTCCTGCAAAAGATGCTGAATATTCAAAAGAAAAAAAATAGGAATTTATAGATTTGAAATTGCAAACAGCACAAACCACCTAATTGCAATGATTTCAGCTTTTTACATTAGATTTAGGTCACACCCATTGAAAGCTCAAATGGTTGTAAGCACTCTTCGCGGTCGCTGCCCACGATGCCGCTAAACGTCTGACCCAACAACTGCTGGCAGACCTGGCTAGAACGACTTAAAAACACCCCAAAGTAGCTGACTAATGGGGTCACCATCACCCACAGCCATCCCTTATGACCTTTGTCATTATTGCCGTCATTGGTGCCTTGAGCAAAGCTGGTTTCATCCACATTCACCTGTCCTTGCTGTTGCACATACCGGTGGGCTTCCGCCACTGCTGCGGCTACCGAGGTGCTACTCTCCTGCCGCAGTTGGTTGATACTGCCGACGGATAACTCAACCCCAAACAACTGAGCCAGCAACCCTTGCACCATCCGATGCGATTGCCGATACTGCCCACTCAAAATGCCTACAGTGGCGACAACCCGTTCTCCATGGCGACTGCCACTGATGACCTCCTCATCCCAGACTCTTGTACTCACACCACAGCAGCCACAACGCACGGCATGAAACCGATGTTCCCTCACCACGGGTAGCACCGGGGGAATCTCGACCTGCTGCACCCGATACGGCTCTGGGTCTTTGCCCTGCAATACGGCTCCACAGTTGATGCAGTGTTGGGGATAGTGTTCCTCGACCGTCTCGCACGCCTCTAACGGATAGAACTTCTGTTCATGTCCGCCGTGCCCCAATTGTCCGCCTCGCGGTTTCCCCTTCTCCTGCTTCTCCTTGGGCTTTAACCCTTTACGCTGATCGTGGGAAGGTGGTTTTGGCGAGTTCTGGCTATTGCGCCCAAGTTGCTCTCGCAGTATCGCGTTTTCCGCTTTCAATGCCTCATATTGTCGTTCTAATTGCTCGATGCGTCCCAGCAGACTGCGCTTCACACTGTCCGGCGTTTGTGCCCAGTCTGAATCACTAATCGGCTCAATCGAGGTGGAAACGATTTCACTCATCTCGCTACCCTAACAGCTACCGTTGTTTTTCTCGATTAAATTTTGTCAATCCCCTGAACGGTTACATCATAAAAGCGAGATTGCTAAAACTGTTGGATTAAATAACGAGCAGGGTCTACTTCATTTCCTGACAGAATCACCGTGGAAAGCATCAAAGTTGGGAGAAGAAAGATTAAAATTAATTTTGCTAGTGTTGGCAGGGCGAGAACTCGTGCTAATTATTGATGAGATAGGAGATAGAAAAAAAGGAGATGCGACTGATTACGTCAAACGACAGTAGATTGGAGATCTAGGAAAAGTAGAGAATGGGATAGTTGCTGCAACTGCATATGGATTGTTTGAGGGGATGACATTTCCATTGACATTTGAGGTCTACAAACCAAAGGAGAAATTAAAGTCAGAAGATATATATCAAACGAAACCTCAGATTGCTGCAAAAATGATTCGTTATGTGCAGCAGTTTGGATTTAAAATCCGACTGGTGCTAGCTGATAGTCTTTATGGAGAAAGCCATAGTACTTTCATCCGAGTAATGATGGAATTTCAGCTAAATTATGCTGTGGCAACCATCCTTAAGCGCGGGACAAGGTTCAGTTTACACTCTGCTGGGTGTGATGCCATATAGTACCAGCGAGAGAGTCTGCAAGCAATATTGGGATTATTTTTACAAGCTTCAGGACATCCCTTACCGTAGCACAGTAAGCTTATTTATCAATGCAAACGCATCTTGCTGAATCCTCTTCTTTAGTAGAGTCCAGTAATTTTACACCTGTAGAAGTAGAAGTGGCTTTAGGAGAAATTTTAGAACAACTTACTTAAGACGAAATATGAGAACAATTGTTCTCAAAAAGTTGTGTTGTAAAGCTCGATACGGGAGGTGACGGGAGGTGGTAGAGTGAAAAATCGTGCTTGCTCTTTCTCATTCCCAGGTAGTGTTGCAAAAACTTGAGTTGAACAGAGAACTCTGTTTCCAGGAGTTGAATTATGCAGCTACCCCAAAGATATGATACATGAATTTGACTCGTTCCCTAATGGCAGATATGATACATGAATTTGACTCGTTTCCTAACGGCTCCTTTCTCCACATTTTCAATTTTACCTTTGTGCATCATATTCATAATTTCATAACCCCTGATTGTTCGCCGTGCCGTATTGAATAAGCCAAAGCCCATCCCAGGTTTAACTAGTACAACGCGGCATAAGTAACCCAATCATTATTATGGGAAAATAAGTAAGTAGATAAAAAGTGGTTTTAGTTGACAATTAAGGAATCAGAAGTGGCACGATTAGCTCCAAAAGTCTTAAATCTAAACGATTCTGAACGGAATGAACTGCAACAGTTGATAAACCGACACAGTACACCACAACAAATCGTACTACGAGCCAAAATAATTCTACTGGCATCTGAGGGGAAAAATCATCACGAAATCGCTATGGCTCGTTTATGGCGAAACCGATGATTGGAAACCTGTGGATGCGAATTATCCATACCCCAAAGATTGCAAGACTCCGAGCGTGCTGGTGCACCCGTAAAATTTAGTATGGAGCAAGTAACCCTTGCTATTTGCGCTGGCATGTTCGCCACCAGAAGACTACGGACGACCAATCAGTCATTGGACACCAAGAGAACTGACAGACGAAATTATGAAACAAGGCATTGTCAAAAGTATATCGGTTCGTCATGTAGTTAGATTATTAAAGGAAGCTGAACTTAAACTCCACGCCTTGTCGCTACTGGTTAACCCCTCTGAGGATGAAGAATTTGATGCAAAAGTTGAAGATATTACGGGTTTATACATCAGCGCAATTGAGCGTTACCAAGGCGGAGAACGCACAATGTCTATTGATGAAATGACAGCCATTCAAGCTACTGAACGCATAGAAAAAGACTTACCGATGCGACCAGGTAAAGTTGGAAGAAGGGAATTTGAGTACATTCCTCACGGCACACAAAGCTTAATTGCGGTTCTTCAATGTTGCCACTGGTAAAATTGTCGAACCAAGTTGTGGAGATTCAAGAACAGAAGTAGCAATCTACTTGTGATTTGGGTAGATGCTGGTTTTGATGGCGAAAATTTTGCTCGTGTGATGGCACAGGTGGTGAGCGCCAAAGTAGAGGTAGTTCGCCGCTCACAATCTAATTTTTAAGTTTTACCTAAACGTTGGATCGTAGAGCGAACTTTTGCTTGGTGAAATTACTATCCTCGTCTAAGTAAGGATTACGAACTCTTACCAGAGGTGAGTTAATGATGTACACAGTGATGATTCGATTGATGCTAAAATGATTAGCACAGTCTCATGCCACAGCTTCATAACCGTCTAGAAACAGTCTCTAAGATAAAATAGATTGCTCTACATACATTCTAGTTCTTATCGATCTACAACTGTCGTATTTAATGATGCAAAAATAGATTCAATTTCTCTTTGTCTTATTATCATTTTAGCTATCAAAACTGCATCTTTAAAGCTCAGAAAAAATATTTTTCTCTCGGTAAGAGATTGTTTTCATGAAAGTTACTCAATTGCTTTTAGTTCAGTCGTTGGACTGGAAAAATATTTCCCCCGAAATTGGGGCTGCTACAGTCGTTGCAGTTATTAGTATAGGCAATCTCGATCTTTGTTGGGCTTTTTTGCTATTCTTATCGATCGCAACGCTACTCAGGTTAGTCTGGAATAGTGCCATTTTCATTCATGGTTTGGGACACGCGATCGCAATCGCCACTCTCGACCGACAACTAAACGCTCTGAATATCATCAATATTCTCGAACATAGAAGTATCGCTGTAACTTTGCGATCGCTACTGCCTTTTGAACCAATATTTATGCCTGGATGCGATCGAGCTGATTTATGGGTAGCAGCAGGTGATCGCACTCCTTGGCGGATTAGAATTAAAGCTCTGGGTGGGGTTGGTTTTAATCTTCTTGCTATTGCCCTATTATGGCAACTTTCTTCTGATAGTTTCGGCAATATTTGGACGAGTAATTGTCAGGCGATCTCTTTGATTAGCACGTTGTTTAATCAAACTTTTCTGGGTGCTAATTTACTAATTATTCTTAGCTCCTGGTCCGATCTGGCAGCATTAGTGACTGGAGTTGCAGAGATTTTTTGTTGCGGTAACTTTGGCTTTTTAGGTCAGCGCAATGCTTCGGACGATCCGCGCCAGCTTTTACCAGAGAGAGTGGTAAATGTCTTTCACGAAATGGGACGAGAAACAGAAATTCGCGGCGAACAAGCTGGTGGTGGACTGGTTGTGGCGACAAACCGAGATAACCAGACTGTATTTGTCGGGAAAAAAGTTGTCAACAAAAAAAGAGACAATTTGACAACATCTCTAGAAACAGCTTTTGCAGCGGAAAGACGCAAAGCAGCACTCGCAGGTATTAAACCCCTAGAATCAACAGTGATGGGGGTGTGGCACTATCGCTTTGGCACGAGCGGACCCCCAGCTGTATTAGAAACTCATTGGCATGAATGGATGAGCGCCAGACAAGCATCTGTATGGCAATTTCTTGAGGGAGAGTGGGTTCACCAGTACAAAAACGTCAATCATCGGATTACCCACAATGGCGATTTTGATGCTTGGACGCTGTTCGATCGCTCGATTGGAAATACCGAGTTAGGCTGGTGGTTAGAAAGAGTTTTGCATACCCCCAACCACACGCGGGGAGATTCGCCCAAAATTGCGGGCATGATGGATCTACTCGTGACTCAAGGTATGTGGGATGCTTCGGTAAGATTAGCCTATCAACTGGCGATCGCTCCTTCAATCGAGTCAGCCTTTGGCGGACAAAAACCCGCCGTTGATGCTCCGAATACAGCCCCTTCCCCGCAAGATATCAGTAATTGGGCTGCCACATTTGAAAATATCTTCGTGCTATATCGCAAGCTTTTAGCAGCTCCAGATTCTCCCGCCTGTAGCCAATACTTCTGTTGTCTGGAACACGATACTTTGCAAGCGACTACCAATGACAGATCTGTGAGCCAGCAGTCATGGTATTGCCAGCTTTTAACAGCTCCAAATTCTCCCGTCAGTAGCCAACACTTCAACGATCTAGAACACGATATTTTACAAGCAACGACCAACGATAGCTCGATGAGCCAATGGTCTTGGCAGAGAAGAGTCACTTTTGTCAGAACGGCAATTCATGCTTTCTTTCACAACGACTTGTATTTCGCCACCAAAACCTTCATGTCGAGAGCCGAAGGGAGTTTTGGTTTAGTTACGGTTTCTACCCTAGAAGAGGGACGATTAGTACTGAGCGCACAAGGACAACCAATGTCCATTGGCTTCAATTGGCAAGACGCATACATGGTTTACGCTTCCGAACCAGCCGCCGTTGATGCTGTGTTACTGAATTTACCAGAGTCTTACCGCTTGGATTTAGACCAGAAATTGGGAGAAATCGCACTAGTCAGCTCTCAAGACATTGAAGTTTACTCGATGAGTCAAAAATGTGAGGTAGCTTTATCTGAACTCAAGGCTAGATGGATCTCAATGGCAGACCATCCCTATCTACCGCAGATCAAAAATCCTGAAAACGACATCATAGATCCAATTGCCGCCGATCTTCGAGACATTCCACCAACTTTGGCAGAAATTAAATTGTCGTGGCAGAATTCAGATTCGCTCGATCGCCAAAGTGCAGATTATCTGGTTCAACTTTTTTGCGAAAAGGCACATAAATTCGAGCAAAAGTGGCAAAAAATGGTGCGTGCTGGCTTGACCGAACACATGCAGCAATTACCGTCTGTCGATCTGCTCGTGACAGGTGTAGAAAATAGTTTGTGGCTGGGAGAGAGATTTGCCCAAGATTTAAAGATCGTCTTTCCGAGGCTCAATGTGCGGGTCATCTCTTCTAATGAAGTTTTGCAGCAACTTCAGCACGACTTTAGCAGCTTGCAACTCGGTAAAGATTCGATCGTCCTAGCGATTACTCAATCGGGTCAAACCTTTCCTACTGTGCAGGCAATCAATACCTTCGACCAGTTGTATCGGCAAGACATCATCGGCGAGCTGTTCATTTTAACTACGTGAGTTCGACGGCTCAAAAAATAGTAGGAGGTAGAGCTGGCAAGCCATGAGGATGGATATCTAAAGACGGCTTTT
>NZ_RSCK01000138.1:0-12057 GCF_003991895.1 Chroococcidiopsis cubana SAG 39.79 | reverse complement strand
AAGGCTTTGCTCCTACAAGGTTGAGCGCATAATTGCATCTTAGCTCAACTGGTATTCTGTTTGATAGAAACCGCCTAAAGGCTCGCATCACCGTTTCGCCAATGTCCGGTTCAGCCGCCATGAGTTTACGAAACTGCTGGCGGTCAAAGCGCAAGACGCTGCCATCTTCGCCCATGCGTCCGCCAACGAGAATTTGACGACTGTTGAATAGGTCTAGCTCTCCGGTGAATTGCTGCTCTCGGTGGACGGTAAAGACATTTAGCCCATCATGGCGATGCTCATAAATCTCGATATTGCCCTGCAACACAATAAAGAAATCGACGCTGCGCTCTCCTCGTTCAAATAGGATAGTTCCCTTGGGCAACGATTCCTCCTGACCGAGCAATCGAGCGCGCCCAATCTGCTCTTCTGTCAGCACAGGAAATGTTTGAGCAGTACGAACATAGGGATCGCTTGGATCGACGACATCAGTGGTTCTATCAACGTTGGCAGTTTCCATTGCCAGGGTTCCTCTCAACAACCTTGATTATCTCTTCCTCGTGCTCAAGCATGGATGGACCTGACATATTTTCTTCCAATGCGCGCAGAGAGCTGCTTCGCTAATGCGACGATTATCAAAATAGCATTCACTCTTAGTTTAGCAATCGCGGGGTTGCAATGCAGGAACAAAGCCTCAAGGAGTGAGATCAAAACTGAAAAGTAGAGAAGAAGCCGGATACAGGTATCCAAAAACAGAAAATGAGGCAACTTTGAGGGTTGCGGTAGCTGAGCGGGTAGCGCAAGTACCACCGAACACACAACAGGATGATATCGGATTGGAAGTGACGCCATTTAAACGGTTGCTTCGGGTTCATAAAGAGAGCGCGGGCTTCAGACAGTAAGTACAAATACTACTCTTACTAGACCACCTCCAGTTTTTGCAGTCATGATGAGTTGTCAAGGAGGTAGGGGAAAAATTCAGCATTGAAATGCTGGAAGAATAATTTGATGTGATTGCTCGGTGGGGAGAGATAAATTGAGAATGGCAACAAGCAGTCATTCGTGGTCACTACCGTAGCGGTTGTGTCGCAAAAACGATTTGAGGACAGAGAATCCTGCTCAAATTCTGTTGCTTATTGTGCAATTCCAAAAATTTGATCCACGAATTCTATCTGGGCTCGCACATCACCTTTTTCAAGACCAAGAAAATTGTCCTTTACGAATCATATTCATTGCCTCCATTCCTCGCAACGTCGCCCTTGCACTGTTGAAAGAACCAAATCCCATTCCTGGTTTTGTCAGTCGTTTGATAAATCTATGGTCTTGCTCCACTCGGTTGTTTAAATACTTCACCTGTCTTAGTTCTGTAGTTTCACTCAGTTGTTCATCAGCTTTGAGCTGATCGACCGCAGGCGGGTAGGCAGCATTCTTATCCACGTTAATCACTCTTGGAGCCTGAGTGTGAAGCGCGTTGAGGGTTCTACGTAAAAACCGCTCTGCTGCCGCTGCATCATGTTTCGCACACAGCAGAAAGTCTAGGGTATGACCCTGCGAGTCCACTGCCCGATTGCATTTACTTCCACACTCCCTTGATCTTGATATACGTTTCATCGACTCGCCACGAGTCGTTGGTTTGTCCTAGATGAGCGCGAATTCGTTTGTCCAGTTCTGAACCATATTTCAATACCCATCGATTAATTGTGGCATGATCTACCTCAACCCCCCGTTCCGCCATCATCTCCTCCAAGTCTCGGTAGGAAAGAGCATAGCGGCAGTACCATCTCACATTTAGCAGGATGATGTCTGCCTGGAAATGACACCATTTGAACAGAGTTGGGGTGGACATGGGAAGCGGAGCATCAACGACAAAGCTTTTCTACCCTACCATCTCTACTTTTTGCGACACAACCGTTTTTGTTGCATCGAACATGGAAATTTATGCGTTCAACGTCTTTTCAATCCGGCGATCGGGAATGAGCCACATGACTGCAACCAGAACATACAATGCACATGCAAGCCAAGGGATGGCAAAAGCAAGTGGAATTGCAACTGCATAAATCAATACCGATAACTTGCCTTTAAAATCCCGACCAAGAGCGTTCGCAAGTGTGGAATCTTGACCGTGGTGAAAAATAAGTGTGCGGGTTAGAGTGAAGTAGGCGATCGCAGCCAATAATAGAACTACACCATAAAGCGCCACAGGCAACGCAGCAAAGTGATTTTCACCCATCCATGCGGTGGCAAAGGGAAATAATGATAACCAGAACAACAAATGTAGGTTCGCCCACAAAGTTGAACCATTCACTTGTCGGACTGCCTGAAACAGGTGATGGTGATTGTTCCAGTAGATACCAACATACACGAAACTCAACACATAGCTTAGAAAGGTTGGAATCAGCGGACGTAGCGCAGCTAGATCTGACTCATGAGGTGTTTTCAACTCCAGTACCATAATGGTGATAATAATAGCAATTACCCCATCACTGAATGCTTCTAACCTGCCTTTAACCATTTTTGGGTATGCTCCTTGTCTGCTTACCACGTTGTATAACGGTATTGTCAACTTAATTTAGTTCAAAAGTTAAAAGACAATATTTTTGCTTAATACTGAGCTATTTCCTTATTTAGTGACATTAACTCCAGTAATCCTCTTCCATTCGTCTATTCTTAACTTCATAATCTCCCTGGTTGTGTGACTAGGGAGATTATGTCTTTTGGGCTGGGAATGTTGGGTCATGCCCTACACAAGTGTGGGACTGCTAGACTGAATCAGGTGTAGTTCATCTTGAGCAGTACAATGAGATGTCCCCTGTGTGGTCATGAAAAACCGCATAAGCATGGTAAGACAAGCAAAGGCACTCAACGCTACTTCTGCCCAAAATGTCGGCAAACTTTTACTGAAACTTTCAATACGCTCTATTATCGTCATCAAGTGAGTGAAGATGATATACGGATTGTGCTGCAATCCCATGCTTTTATGTAGCAGTTTGCGAGGCGTTAGCCGGATTAGTGGCTTAGCCTACGACACAGTGGTCAGCATTGTTCACTCCTCGGCTCAAAAAGCGCAAATCGTACACAATGCCGAAGTACAAGATGTCGATACGGATGCTATTGCTGCGGATGAGCTGTGGTCATTTGTAGAAAAAAACAAAAACACGGTTTAGCAGAGGAGGTAGAGGCAGGAGATTGCTGGATAGCGGTAAGTTTGGCACAACAATTCGCTACTTGATTTTATCTGGGCGCATTGGCAAGCACACCGACCAGTTGGCAGTAGAGTTAGTGATAAATACTCAAGGGAAAACCGATTGTACTGAATGGCACACTGATGGCGCTTGGTGGATATGAGCGAGTGCTTCGCGATCTGGAGAGCGAGCATTATATTAACAAAGCTTTGACACAACGTGTAGAACGAACCAACGGCATTCTGCGCTCCTCAAACAGGTCGTTGGCATCGACGACAGAACAAATTTAGTCAAGTGTGGAGCCAGACTGAGGTAACTGTAAGGCTTGTTATCAGTTATTTTAATTGGATTTGGCAGCACTCTTATCTAGGGAGTACAGCGGCACAGCGAGCAGAGTTAACCGACCGTGCTTGGACTTGGAATGACATCGCTACCTATCCCACACTTTCGTAGGGCACGATCAAATCGGATGAAGGAGCCGTGGAAATGATCGGATTCTCAAAGCGGCAAGAGATACCGCCGTCAAAGCCCAGACGCAAGTGATGGTCGCACTCAAAGCCACGATCGTCACCGCAAATGCAGCCTTACGGGCAGAGTTAGAACCCTGATCTACGCCCCAGTTGATCGAAGCTTGTCAACAACTCACAGTTGAGACCCTGGATACACCGATGGCGACGATGCGCGATCGCCCTGGCTGCAATGACAAATCGGTGGTCGCAGTTGCATGAAGAAATTGAAGCACATACCCAGCACCTCGCCACCCTCACCCAAGCCGCAGCTCCCACATTGGGTGAGACGTTTGGCATTGGCACCGATACCGCTGCCCAGATGCTGATTACCTTTGGCGAGAATGCGGAGCGCGTCCATTCCGAAGCTGCCTTTGCGCTCGATGAGTGGGGTCTGTCCGATTCCAGCCTCGTCGGGCAAAACGCAGCGCCACCGCTTAAACCGAGGCGGCAACCGCTACTGCAATGCTGCTTTGTTTCGCGTCGTCATGGTGCGAATGCGGTGGCATGAACCGACCAAAACTTATGTAGCACGACGAACGGCACAAGGACTATCGAAACGAGAGATCATTCGCTGTCTCAAGCGTTATGTGGCAAGAGAGATTTATCACTTGATTCGCAAACCGCCTTCAACTTCCGAAGTGCCTGACGTCAGTACTGCTTAGGACACAAAAAAGACTTGACATCTATAGGAGCATCAATACCATTTTGTGGCATGAGCCTAATCGGGAGCAATTGCTTGTCTAATTTCTTCAGGAATGCCTCCTACGTCGCCATTAGCGCTCGTAGCGCTCAAACAAGCGAGCGCATTGCTTTCAATCGGAAACTTTACACTTAGCAGTCTGTTCATGAAATTTTCTAGAATATAAACATAAGATATAACTTAAGTCGGATGCAGGAATTTAGAACTATAAATCTAAAACTGGAAGCAGAGTTATTTTTCCAGCAGGGATTGCGTCAGAATCAAGCAGAAAAATATGAAGCAGCGATCGCCCTTTTTGACACAGCGCTGAAGTACCAACCCGATTATGCTGAAGCCTGGTCCCAGCAGGGCTTGGCGCTAGGAAATTTGGGTCGTCACGCGCAGGCAATTACTAATTTTGACCAAGCCTTGGCTATTCAACCAAATGCCTGCTGGGTGTGGCACAACCGAGGGATTGCGCTAGGTAAGTCCGGTAAATACGCCGCTGCGGTTAACAGCTTTGACCGCGCGATTGAGTGCAATCCGAAGATCTCGACTTTTTGGCACAACCGAGGCATTACCTTAATTGACTGGGGTAACTACGAACAGGCAGTCAAGAGCTTTGACTGGACGTTGGAAATACAACCAGATAGCTATTGGGCTTGGTATAACCGAGGGATTGCACTAAGGCAGTTGCAGCGATACGAGCAAGCACTAAACAGCTTCGACCAGGCTATTGAGTTCAAACCAGATTTTTCCCTAGCTTGGCACGATCGAGGAAGAACATTGAGTGAGTGGGGCTGTTATGAGAAGGCAGTCAAGAGCTTCGATCGAGCTATAGAGATCGATCCAGACTACAAGCAAACTTGGTACGGCAAAGGTATTGCCTTGGAGAAATTAGGGTACGACTCCCAAGCGATCGCCTGTTTCGTTCGAGTAAAGTTTTTGTCCAAATAGAATTGCTGTTGGAATAGCAATATAGATAACAACGACCCACTTCCAATACTTCGCTTTGCTCCCGCACTCTAGTAGAACAGATACTGATGGAACAGATTTTAGATGAAAAACTACAACTTGCACCTGCGATCGCTTCAGGGCGAACCAGCGAGCAAATTCTGGCAGAAATCGAGTCAAAATTTGGTTTTGTCCCACCCTTCTTCGGACCAGCCCAACAGAATCCCCAGGTTTTGGAAAACTTATGGCAACAGACGCTGAGTGCGTATGTGAATAATCCATTATCAGCTCGGTTCAAAGAAAAGCTTTCCGCCTACCTCTCACGCTTCTGCGCCGTTCCTTACTGCATGATTTGCCATAGTTGTACCCTGCGTCCTCTAGGGATGAGTGCGCGGGAAGTGTTAGAGTTGCTGGAAACACCTCCCCCAGTAGAAACTGACATCGACGAGCACCTCAATTTGCTGGCAGCGCAGCCCGCGCCGCTCGCAGCTCTGCTAGAATCAAACACGAAACTTGAAGACAGCCTATTTTACTGTTCGATATTTATTGCCTTACAAGACTCTTCCGAGCATTGTCGTCAAGAGCTACGCCAGCTTCTAGGTTCTGTAAACTACCAGCATTTAGTTGCGTTTATCGCTTATACCAAATCATGCCATGTGTGGATGGAAGCCTACCCAGAAGTTGCCTTAGAAGCAGATCGGCGAGTCCAAGAGCATCTCGGTGCCTTACTCGAAGACGAGCCTGCTTTGGCTGACTTCTTCCGCAACTACAGACAGAAAGTCAAGCGCGAACAGCAGAGTCGAGCGCAACAGTTGGCTGAGCTTGCCGAGCGCCAGCGTCAGGAAGAAGCCTGGCGACAGCAAGCCGAGCGAGAGCAGCTGGTGGCACAGATGGCTCAACGCATCCGTCAGTCATTGAATCTAGAGGAAATTTTAAGCACTACTGTGTCTGAAGTCCGGCAGTTTCTTCAGAGCGAGCGGGTGTTTATTTACCGCTTCGAACCGGACTGGAGTGGCTTTGTAGCAGTAGAATCTGTAGGTTCTAGATGGGCTTCTATCCTGGGAATGAAATGCAAAGACTCTTTTTTCGGAGAAACTTCTGGTCGGGAGCTTTACAAACAGGGACGAACCCATGCTACAGAGGATATCTACGCATCAAGGTTATCCAAATGTCATGCCGATTTACTGGCTCAGTTTCAAGTTAGAGCCAACTTGGTGGTACCAATTGTGCAAGGGGAGAAACTGTGGGGATTGTTAGTAGCTAACCACTGTTCGTCACCGCGGCAGTGGCAGCAGATGGAGATCGATTTGCTCAAGCACTTGGCAACCCAGGTAGCGATCGCCATCCAGCAATCCACGCTGTTTGAGCAGGTTCAAACCGAATTGGTCGAGCGCCAGCGCTCGGAAGAGAAAATCCGCGAACAAGCTGCCTTGCTGGATGTTGCCAGCAATGCAATTACCGTGCAAAATCTAAAGGGGCAAATCCTATTCTGGAATCAGGGGGCGGAGCGTTTGTATGGTTGGAAGGCACAGGAAGCCCTGGGACAGAGTGCTGATTTTCTCTACCAAGAAACTTCGCTGCCACTCCAACAAGTCCAAGAATTGACGTTCGATCGCGGTTCGTGGCAAGGTGAGTTGTATCAAGTCACCAAATCTGGTAGAGAAATTGTCGTTAATAGCCGCTGGACGCTAGTGCGCGACGAACAGGGGCAACCAAAATCAATTCTCGTCGTCAATACCGATGTTACTGAGAAAAAACAACTCGAAGCGCAATTCTTGCGTGCTCAACGACTGGAGAGCATTGGTACTCTTGCTAGTGGCATTGCTCACGACTTAAATAACGTACTAGGACCAATTTTGATGGTCGCTGAACTGTTGCAGGAGAAAATCCCCGATTCGCTTACTCAGCAGTTGCTGGCGGAACAGAAAGCTAGTGCTAAACGCGGGGCGGCTTTGGTCAAGCAAGTGCTGTCGTTTGCGCGAGGGCTGGAAGGTAAGCGCACGATTCTTCAACTGCGGCACCTGTTAATGGAAATTAGGCAGATTGCCAAACAAACATTTCCCAAATCAATCGAAATTTACACGAATATATCGCCAAACCTTTGGACTGTGTGTGCAGATGCGACTCAGCTACATCAAGTGCTGATGAATTTAGTAGTTAACGCCCGCGATGCGATGCCAGACGGTGGAACGTTGAGTATTCATGCTGAAAACCTATTCATTGATGAAAACTACGCTCGGATGAATCTGGAAGCCTCTGTTGGTCCCTACAGTGTTATTACTGTCTCGGACAGGGGAATAGGTATTGTGCCTGAAATCTTGGAAAGAATCTTTGAGCCATTTTTTACGACTAAAGAGGTGGGCAAAGGCACGGGGCTGGGTCTTTCAACCGCGATTGGCATCATCAAGAGCCATGGCGGTTTTGTTACCGTGGAAAGCTCGGTGGGAGCTGGCACCCAATTCAAGGTATACTTGCCAGCGGTGGAAGGCACTCAACAGCAGCAAGCAGAAGCTCGGGAACTACCAAAAGGACACGGAGAATTAATTCTGGTTGTAGATGATGAACTCGCCATTTGTGAAATTACGAAAATATCGCTGGAAAACTACAACTACAAGGTACTTACAGCTAATAATGGAATTGAGGCGATCGCGCTATACGCCCAGCATAAAAATGACATTAGTGTATTGTTGACGGATATGATGATGCCAGATATGGATGGTCAAACAACTATCCGTATATTGCAAAAAATGAACCACTCGCTCAAAATAATTGCTACGAGCGGACTAGCATCAAATGATAAGGTGGCTGAAGCCGCCGGTGTTGGTGTGAAAGCATTTTTGTCCAAGCCCTACACAGCACCGGAATTACTGCAAACTTTATCCTCGGTACTGGGTGCTAAATCAAGTCAGTTTTCTCCACACCAGTAGTCTTAGGAATGCTTTGCTTGTATAACTGTTGGGAGTTTCAAGCGAGAGTAGTGTAATCTTTCTTCTGTCACTCTAGCAGGAAAATAGAAGGTTTGACTATCTATTTTACTCCTGCTAAGGTGACAGAAGAAAGATGTACGATAGGAAGCGTCATCAAAAAGTTGCTATTGGAAGATGTGTCTTCAGAAAGTCGGCTTATTGACAATGAACTACTGTTGTTCAACCATCTCAATTCACCGTATTTGCAATAAGCACTCGCTCTAGAAGGAAAACGACCGCAGCAACTTTTTGATGACGCTTCCGACCACTATTGCTTCACAGGCAGAAATTGCACTAAACAGCAAAATTAGTCTCCCGTTTCTTGATTCAGCGTTGCCAACTCTCATTATTAAAAATTACTGTCCTAACTACACTCGTCAATCACTTTATATTTAGATGTCAATGGCTCCTTGGGAAGAGAACCGAACCTTGTCCAGATCTGACCGCAGTTCCCCTTGATCTGGATGTCGATAATTTCTGCTGTCACCCAAAACGGTTGACGTTGCTCTTTGACCGGAAAGGAAATGCACTGCCCAATTTTTAGATTGGCAAGCATCACGCGCTTGTGATTAACAGCATTGCTCATGTAGATCTCCTGTGTAACTAACGAATGTCCCTCTAGTTACGCCAGCTTTTCTACTGTGGCGTAGTAGAGTCATTTTTTAAGCATTTATACTCAGTCTAGCAGGAGTAGCGATGAAAGTGTCAGAACTGAGAGCTCAAGTCTTTATTCTCAATATTATTGAGAATAATCTCAAGAAACCTAACGAAGAATTTAGGTCTTTAGCAAAAGACGTGAAGCCGAATTCTCAATAAGAAATAGTGAGATCTCAGTTCTGACACTTTCTATACAGCAAGCACTTTAACTACCTTGTCGCCCCCTCAATCTTCATCCTCACCGATTGCCTTTAAGTAAGCCTGAGCAGCAGCAAGTTTTAACGATCCCTGCGTATAGCGTCTGTAGACCTTATCCGTCTTAATCCCCATTAACTCCTTTCCATACAAAGGATCGACACCCGCTCGCGTGATGGTATTACCAAAAGAGTGCCGAAAATGGTGCGGTTTTAACTCCTCTATCGTCGCGCTCGCCGCCACTTTCTTCACCATTTTGTAGAGTCCGTTGTATCCCAATCGCTCTCCGCTATGCTTGGGATCTTGGCACAGAAACATGGGGCGATCGCTCGTGGGAGTAAATATCCCCCCAACAGAGCGCCGCCACTCCAAATAAGCTTCTAAGTGCTGTCTTGCCTCTCGGCTCAAGGGGACTTCGCTGACGTTTTGCCCCTTGGAACGATGCACGATCAATCTCTTGCCATTCCAGTGCTTGACATCTAAGGCTGATAATTCAGAAGCCCTTAACCCGTGAGAGAGAATCGCCACGATCGCCTGATCGCGAATGCTGGTCGATCTCTGGCGATCATCGAGGAAGTGCCAAATTTCAGCCATGTCATCCTTGTCAATGTCCAGAGCTTGTGGCTCTTCAACCCGCTCTTTGCCGATCGCATCAGTAGGGAGAGGTTGGTTGACTGGATAACCGTTACTGCGCCGCAGCCACTGGTAAAACGAGCGCAAAGTGTCGAGCGCGTGGTTGATAGAGGTAGGCTTTAGCCCCTGTTGCTTTAGTTGGGTGCGGTACTTGCCAAGATCGCTAGCTGTTACGTCCAGCCATGACTTGTTGCACCAGCAGGCAAATTTTTTCAGTTGCTGTCGATAAGAGCGCTGCGTATTCTCCGCCTTCCCCGTCTGCCGCAAGAATTCTTCAATCTGCCAATGGCGTAAGTCGGCAAGAGTGTCTTTCTGCTCTGGGCGCGATCGCTCCTGCTGTCGTTTGCCGTCAAGGGAAACGATAACGATAGGCAGAATCGGGTCAGAGGAGGACTGTGACTGTAACCATAAGGTGAGCAACTTTGAAAGCATAAGTTGAGCAACTAGGAAGCCCAAAGGCTTTTTCTTATGTAGAACGATTGTAGCTCTGTTACAGCTTTTGAAAGCATAAGGTGAACAAAATGATTGTAATGAAAGCATAAGATGAGCAAACATTTGAATCAAATTACTATTGATTAGTTGTATTTGTGGTTAGATGAACCCAAGAGTCAGCTTGAATCATTGACTCATTGGGCTGATTCCCAAACTAAGAACATGCTTGACAACCAGGAGTTCGACAATTGGTGTCAGAGTCTCAATTTGAGTCAAGCAGCGCGTGTAGCAATCGCGCAGATTCGTTCGTCTGCTCCGTCTCGCCGAGTACAAGGTGGAAGGAGGAATGTTTGTGGCAGCTACCCCAGTAGGAAAATGGGGGTAACGATTCAATTTGAGTCTCATCGCAACGAGCTAGCACGCATCTATGAACTAGAGAACGATCCAAAAGTGCTAGAGTATTACGACCAACCACCACCTATCGAGCTGCTTTACCAAGCAAGAAGTGGACGGAGAAATCGACATCAATACACGCCAGACTTTTTCGTGATTTGGACAGACTCTGCTGGCTGGGAAGAATGCAAAACCGAACCGGAGCTGATTAAGCTGACGCAGACTAGTCCACATCGTTATCAGAAAAATAATGATGGAAAATGGCATTGTCCGCCAGGGGAAAAATACGCCCAGCAGTTTGGTTTTTACTTCCGCATACACTCAGATGCAGAGATTAACTGGAATTTTCAGCAGAACATTATCTGGTTAGAGGACTACTTTTGTTCGGAATCGTTAACTATAGATGCAGCAACTACTCAAGAGATTTTTGCCTTAGTGGAGAATTATCCAGGGTTAACCTTGGAAGAATTACTTGGGCGAGAAGAAAGCATCAGCCCAGATTCTCTCTACTCGCTGATAGCAACTGGACAACTGTATGTAGATTTGAGAAACGCGAGACTATCTGAACCCCAGCAGGTCAAAATTTTCCTTAACCAAAATGTTGCCCAAGCCTACAAGCGAATTAACTCAGCCGCAACTGCCTCGTTAAGCAGTAGAATTCATACGGTTCAGGTAGCTGTAGGAATTTCCTTGATTTGGGATAGCGAGTGTTGGGAAGTTGTCAATACGGGTGCTACATCTACTGGATTGTTGCGGTCAGATGGAAAATTTGTTGAGCTACCAAATGCAGTACTTGAGTCACTAATTCATAAGGGAGCAGTTACCACTGCCAGTACGGTAGAGATGCCAAATAGCAATGCAAAAGCTGAAGAGATTCTGCGACATGCAAAACCAGAAGACGTTGTAGAAGCTAACCGTCGCTATGAAGCCCTACAGCCCTATCTAGGAGAAAATCTCCCCCTCCACAATCCTCCAGTACAATTCGTCGCTGGCGCGCTCGCTACCAAAAGGCAGAGACACTATACGGTAATGGTTACGTAGGACTTCTACCCAGTCACAGTAGCAAGGGTAATTATACTCCAAGGGTGGACGAGCAAACCTACACGTTTATGCTCCAATTTATTGAGGAGCATTATGAAAATCCCAAGCAAAGAAGGAAGCTGCGAGTCTATGAGGCATTTGTCTGTGCTTGTGAAAATCATCAGCCGAAGTTAACGCCTCCCAGCCGAACTACATTTTCCCAAGCTATCGAGAGGCGAGCTGGATATGCCCAAACTAAAAGGCGTGAAGGTCGTCGAGCCGCAATTCAAAAGGAGCCATTTTATTGGGAATTAGAGCTAACTACCCCTCGACACGGTAGTCGTCCCTTTGAAATTGTCCACATCGACCATACTCAGCTCTGGAGTTTAGACTAAATCAAGAAAAAAGCGGTCAATCCTGTTGAAGTGACCACTTTTTGGTCAATGCTGAGATTTAGA
>NZ_RSCK01000137.1:0-12134 GCF_003991895.1 Chroococcidiopsis cubana SAG 39.79 | reverse complement strand
ACCAGTTACACTACGACGTGGAATGCCCTTCAATCAAGGGCTATGCCTCCCCTTATCCCCACTTTTGTCAGTCAACCAGGGTTCGCGACATCCGCCCGGCTAGCTTTGGATTAGAGTCACTACTCACTGATAAGACGATCGATATGCAGCTCCTTTCTTCCGCCAGTTTCGTCACGGGACAATACCCCAAGATTGGAGAAGCGAGTATCGCAGATAAAATTGTACTTTTGGTTTTAACCGAAAAGCGATCGCTCTGACCTCATCTAGAGAATCTACTTACTCTCAACCCAAGTTTCAAGAACTCAAAAGCAATTACTAGTTCAGAGGTATCTGCAAAGACCTTTCTCCATTTCTTACTTGAAACCGACATCTTTCTAAATGACTTCTCAATCCCCATTTAAGTGATGACACTTCTCAAAGTATCGAGCGCAGATTTAGTACTTATTATTGGAGGAAAAAATGAAATTTAAATTTAAAACGATCGCATTTTGTTTAGCTACTTCGGCTCTAATAGTTCCAGTACCAAAAGCGTTGAGTGCTGGAGCGCTACATCATGTGAAAAAAGAAGAAAAGAGGCTAAATTGGGTATGTGTACAAGAAACACAAAATTCTTGGAAGTGTCAATTTAAAAATAGTCAGCTTAAAAATAGCCAGCAGCCCAAAGCGATCGATCGTAGCAAATCAACGCTTGCCAAATCAGCATCAAATTCTACTTTGCAATTAGACATGTTTCTTTTACTTACTTTTATTGGCAGTATTAGTATGGGGCTATTTCTATACATCTGGCATCGTAATAAGCGTATTGCTAAGCAACAAAAGATTATTAAGTTTTTGGAAAGATGCAAGGAGATAAGTTACTATCAGGGGAAGTAAACGTGAATGTTTTTAAGTTTGCTTTTCTCACAACTGTGTTAATTTAACCTGCTATTAGCACGACAATTGCGGTAGTAGCACTAATACTTCTTGACCTAGG
The DNA here is from genome assembly GCF_003991895.1 of Chroococcidiopsis cubana SAG 39.79. NCBI lineage: Bacteria > Bacillati > Cyanobacteriota > Cyanophyceae > Chroococcidiopsidales > Chroococcidiopsidaceae > Chroococcidiopsis > Chroococcidiopsis cubana. The sequence continues at coordinate 11,161 of NZ_RSCK01000137.1, read as the reverse complement.
CTTTAGTACTCAGCACTAATGTTCGGCTACTCGTGCAATTGAATTTAATAATTAATAGTTACGAAGGTAACTTCGTAGCAATAGATAAATCCTTGCCGATTAAGGGGATGTTAGGACTTGCCGATCTGACGCTATGAGGTTCTGTTCATTTACTCTCCCAGAGCGCATCCAGAATTTAAACGCAAATGGATAGAACTGCTGAAACTGAAATTTAAGCAAGGATTGACAGAACTATTATTAAGAGACTTTTTCTGCCGTAGTTTATAAGATTAACCAACCATTCATTCTTCAAAGTAACAATTGTTTTTAATCAAACAGCATTTTGGTCAATAGTAATAACACGTGGCTACGGATTATCAGTAGTTTCAAGACTTTACAAAAAAACAAACTCTTCTGCAAAATCTATAGAGAGCAGAAGCTTTTTGTCAATTAAATAGAGTTATGCAATCACTTCAAAATCTTTAATATGCAAATTATACTTGGCTCAGGATATCAACTTTTTGACAATTGTTGATTTTAATTTTGATTGGGTAAATTTACAAAACTTTAAGAAGACTATGATGAAATTTGAAATTATTAAATCAGAATTCAATAAAAATAATTTGAAAGCGCATATTTTTTGGTGTATTATAATTTTAATAACTAACACTTTACTTTCAGTCATCTTCTACAAAACAAAGTTTTTTACTAATGGTTCGGTAGCAATTTTCGCTCTTATTAACATACTTTTGGCAAATAAGCTGATTTTGTAGATACTGTATCGTTCGGCAGTCTGGATTCTAGTAACGCTCGGATATGGCAAATATGACATCAATAGCAGCTTTCTTTACATCGACAACATTCGTGTCACCTGTACCATTTGGAGTTTTGTTTGGCTACTTATTGATATTTCAACCACTCAACAGACTCAATATTGAATGCAACACCCTGAAAGGGCGACCCCTGGTTTACGAATAAGCTGATTTATTCAAAGTGTACCAGTTTAACAAAGTCGAAGACCCAAGTATGCTATGGAACCGTTATTGTTTGATTTGAGTTTTGGTGTATCGCGGCTGGAGATTATTTTCTACCTTTTATTTCTCCGGTGATGCCGACCCACAAATAGCGTTTGCCTCTAAAAAACGCGCCCAAAAATCTCTTGAACGCAAGTTTCGAGTTCGGACTTTTTCTTATGCTTCCTAAATTTTGTCAGTCAACCAAGGTGCAACGTGGTGTTAACTAAATCTTCAATTCAAATTCACGCTGTCACCACTCCAGAAGAAAATGAAATGTTTCTGGATGTGCCATCAATAGTATACGCCAACGATTCTCATTGGGTAGCACCCATTCGCAGCAGTATTGCTAAGCAATTTACTCCAACCAATCCCTTTTTCAATTATGGGAAGCTACAGCAATTTATCGCTGTATCTCAAGATAAAGGTGCGAAGCCGTTGGGAAGAATTGTGGCGACTGTAAATCAGCATTTGATTGAAAAAGAAGGTCAGAATGTCGGATTATTTGGTTATTTTGAGTGCATTCAAGATTTTGAAGTAGCTCAAGCTTTACTAAGTACCGCTTGTGAGTGGCTGCGACAGCAGGGGATGACAGTTGTTCGGGGACCAATTGATTTATCTACCCATAACAACTGTTTCTTTTTAGTCGATGGCTTTGATTCACCACCAATGATGATGACACCCTACAATCCCCGCTACTATCCAGAGTTTATCGAACGAGACGGCTGGCACAAAGCCAAAGATGCCTACGCCTATGATTTCCCCTTAGACAAACCCTTACCAACAGAATTTGAAAAAGCTTATCGAATTGCTTGTAAATCAGGGGTAAACTTCCGTCCCATCAGGACAAAAGGTGAAGGATTCGAGACTGATGCGATCGCTATTTATCACCTTTTTAACCGTGCTTTTGCCAATAACTGGAGTTCTACCCCGCGTAGCGAGGCAGAATTCATGGAAGAAGCTAATGAACTACAAAGCCTTGTAGACCCAGATGTTTTCCCCATCGCGGAATACAACGGGGAAATGATTGGTTTTTTCATGGGTTTACCTGACTACAACATTGCACTAAAACATCTCAATGGAAAGTTTAATTGGTTAGGAATTCTCAAGTTTCTTTGGTATCGCCGTCAGATTGACCAAGGAAGAGTAATTGTAATTTGCTCTTTACCAGAATATCGCCGTAAGATGGTTGCTTTAGCTTTGATTTATCTAGGAATGAAAGGGGGAATCCAAAAAGGCAAACCCTATAAAAGAGCCGAATTAGGATACATTTTCGAGGACAATTTCCCCTCTCGTAAGCTAACCGAAGCCTCTGGTGGTAAGATTTATAAAACTTACCGAATCTACGAAAAAGCCTTATGAAAGTGCTAGTAACTGAAGCAAAATGCGGCCGAAATGGGATGGGTAAACGTAGAGGGAACCCGCGCCGTGATGGAAGTTGCTCAAGAATTAGGAGCGTCAAAAGTCGTTTACTGTAGCATTGTGGATATCTATGGCGACACTCAAGCTAAAGTCATCGACAAAACTTTTGGGCGCACCTAAGCTGACTTTTCCTCAGCTTATGACAGAGCGACCGATCGCGTCGCAAATACTTTCAATGACAAATGCTCTATATTGATTGCATTGCCTTATATTAGCGCTTTTGCTCTAAGTTGAAACCAATGATTTCAAAACCTCGTTTTCCCGATGGTTCGCCAGCTCCTCGATGGCTGCAAAAAATCCAGTACGCACAGAACTCGATTGCCTATATGGATGCCGCACAGCGCTACGGGGACATTTTTAACGCTCCTGTGATTGGCGATCGCGATGTTGTTTTGTTCATCAGTAATCCTCAAGCACTACAGCACATTTTTGCCAATGACACAAAGCAATTTATTGCGCCACCAAACCAACACGTGCAACCGCTGGCTGGAGATTACTCTCTTTTTACGTTGTCAGGTTCTCGCCATCGCCGAGAGCGTCGGTTGTTAATGCCGCCTTTTCATGGAGAACGGATGCAAACTTATGGACAGTTGATTTGTGAAAGAGTTGACAAATCAATGAGGAAGCTGTCGATTGGCACTCGATTTTCTGCCCGTGAATTAGCACAGGAGATATCTTTAGAAGTCATTCTAAAAGTCGTTTTTGGGATTCACCAAGAAGACCGTTTCAATCATCTCAAGTCGCTCTTGGTTCACTTCACCGATTCACTGCAATCTCCTTTCATTGGCGGTTTGCTCTTGTTCCCGTCTTTACAAAAGGATTGGGGAACCCGAAGTCCCTGGGGATACTTGCGGTCTCTGCAACGACAGATCGGCGAACTGGTGTACGCTGAAATCCGCGTGAAGCGAAGCTATCTCGAAGAGAATCGCCGCAATCACAATCAGATGCTTGGTTCAGACATCCTGAGTTTAATGATTTCAGCCCGCGATGAAACAGGTCAACCGATGACCGATATTGAATTACATGATGAGTTAATTACACTCTCGATCGCGGGTCAAGACACAACCGCCAGCGCGATCGCTTGGGCTTTGTATGCGATTCATCGTCATCCACAGGTTGGCGAGAAGTTGGAGGAGGAACTCAATCGCTTAGGATCTCCAGATCCAACAAGCATTGTGCAGTTACCCTATCTCACAGCCGTTTGTCATGAATCCCTACGCCTTTTCCCCGTTGCTGTTCTCACCAATCCTAGAGAGGTCAATGAACCTGTAGAACTGATGGGTTATAACCTAGAACCTGGAATCAGACTTTATGGCTGTATTTATCTAACTCATCAGCGCCCAGATATCTATCTAGAACCTAAGTTATTTAAGCCAGAGCGCTTTTTAGAACGACAGTTCTCTCGTTATGAATTTCTCCCCTTTGGCGGCGGTGTGCGTCGTTGCATTGGGGAAGCATTAGCACTATTTAAGATGAAATTAGTCTTAGCGACAATGCTGTCTCGTTATCGATTAGCGCTGGCAGATCGAGAGCCTGAATATCCTGTGCGTCGAGGTGTTTCTTTTGCTCCTGCTAGAGGGGTGCAGATGATTTTAGAAGAAAAACTCTGAGATAGCTGAGAGGCTGCGTTAGTTCTATGTAAAGCGATGGCCAAGCGGACTGAGTACAATACTTCTTGGTTAAACCCTAAGCAGTATTAATAATAGAAAAAACTAGCGGGTTGAGTTTCAATCCTGCTTCCTTGTGTATTAGCTTTTTTGCTGAGAACTTGGAGCGTGTTTTTTTGACAACTCGCTCGATCGCTTCTAGCCTGTCTGGGGAAAATCTTTTCCCCTAGAATTTCCTGAATTGGCTTGGAGTAAAAAAAGGGAGTTGTTCTGGTGGAGTCTCTTGAAAGCCACCAATTGCTCGCCAAATAACCTTGAGCGATCCTGTAAATCCCAAGCGTAAGGAAGAGATGGCAGATTGCTGAGCAGTTGAAACATTAAACATCGCACAGCATAATATCCTAGTAACAAGCTATAGATTTCTTGCACAACTTCACGGGGTTTAAGCGAACGGATAGGTGTTTTGCGTCCGCAAAAAATCGATTTATGAAATTACAAAAAAGCATGTTTTAGTAACAGAACCAGATTTCTAATTTCTGGAGTGTTTACTTGAACCAGCTTTCCTTAAGTCAGCGATCGTAATTCCATCTCAAGCTGAAATACTGAAAACCATCTATTTAAGGAGTTTTTGCGATGTTACAAGAATTATTAATTTTTGCTTTAAAACACGCATCTATCAATCGTGAAACGATAGAAACACAACAAAATCCGCGAATTGAAATTTTAGCAAGTGAGCTATCTAGATCGCAAAAGCTGGTCTTCGATCTTGATGGATCGCTTAACGTTACCGAAACAGCACTAGGAGAACCGGAAGCAGAACCAACCAGCTTCAGCCCCGAGCCACTATATGATCGAGTGAAGCACTATACGACAACGATCGCAGCCGATGGCGATCTGGCAGATGTTTATTATCCCGTTGTGCCATCAACAGCTGAGCGGCTACCAATCGTCCTGATGCTACAGGGAGCCTTGGTAGACAAAGCGGACTATTCTAACTATGCACAAATTGTTGCCCGCTACGGGTTTGTCGTTGTTGTTCCTAACAACGAACGTACTAGAACGAATCCAGATGGGCAAACGACTACAGGACTTCTGGCAGAACAACAACAAGTGAATGATGTACTCGCTCAAATGAAAGAGGAAGATGCCGCTCCTGGTTCACCGATTTTTAAAATTGTGAATACAGAAAAGCTAGGACTCTTGGGACACTCGTTTGGCGGATATGCTGGATTAGCTGCGATTCAAAATATTTGCGCTCCAGCGGTATGTTCGGGTAACTATACTCGACCGCCTGAATTGAAGGCAGGTATATTCTACGGTACTAACTTCCGGTCTTCGTCAGGAGCGTTTCCAACTATAGACAATCAAGATATCCCGGTTGGCTTAATTGCAGGTACGCTCGATGGTGTTGCTGATTTTGGTGAAGCGGCATCAACTTACGTCAAGATTCAAAACCCACCGAAAGCGTTGATTGCAGTCAAGGGTGCCAATCATTATGGCATTACTAATGAAGATAACGCTACACGCGATCCCAATCGACCTACCCTCGAACAAGGTACGGCAACAGAAGCGATCGCACGTTGGAGTGGACTGTTCTTGCGATCTCATCTTCTCGACGATCGAGGCGCTTTTAATTATGTCTACAACAATGGCGACGACCTCGATCCAAACGTCAGCGCGATCGGTCAAACTCCGTCAAGGTGATTGTTTCCGGCTGTGTTGTCGTAAAAACTGCGTGAGGACAAACAATCCTGATCGATCTCCGCTCGTTATGCTGCAATTTCAAACAGACACGAATGTGGTGGAAAACTTACAACAAACGAGAACGCCCGTTCCTAAAATCAGTTGAATGAACAAAATCAGTTCAATGAAATAATGAGGAAAAGACAGTGAAGCTAAAACGGTATTTATGGTTGGCGCTATTGCTCGCTGCCATTGTACTTAGCCTATTACCTGCATATTCCCAGCAAGTTCGGCAACTTGCTTCAGGATTTCAGGTTTCTACTTTGGGAGCCTTAAACCTTGGGGTGTATGAAGGAGCTGCAACATTTGCCCAACTCAAACAGCACGGAGACTTTGGCTTAGGAACTGTTGACGGATTAGATGGAGAACTGGTCGGACTTGATGGCAAGTTTTATTATGTTAAAACCGATGGCGTTGCTTATCCTGTTGCAGATCAGGTGAAAACGCCTTTTGCGACTGTAGCGTTTTTCCACACAGAGGACTCGTTACGTTTAAATGGGCAAATGAACTATCTAGAATTGCAGCAACAGATTGACGCACGCCTGCCCACAGAAAACTTACCCTATGCAATTCGCATTCGCGGTAACTTTCCCTATTTGAAAGTGAGGAGCGTACCGAAACAATCACCGCCTTATTTGCCCTTAAGTGATGTAGTGAGTCAGCAGGCTGCTATCTTTGAGCTGCGGAATGTGCGCGGTACGTTAGTGGGATTTCGGATGCCACAATACCTCAAGGGTGTAAACGTGGCAGGCTATCACTTTCACTTCATTACAAGCGATCGCACTTCGGGAGGGCATTTGCTCGATGGAGAACTTCTTGATTCTAGGGTTGATATAGAAACTCTGCGTGACTGGCAGATGATGTTGCCCGATAATACTGCCTTTAAACAAGCATCACTGGAGTAATTTAGGAGTCAAGCATGAAACGCAAACAATTTTTGCAAAATGCGATCGCTAGTGCCGTTACGGGTGGAGTGGTAGCTTGTCGAACGACTACAGTATCAAGATCGAATGCAGCCCTACCCAACATTAACTGGCAGATGGCAACGAGCTGGCCCGTATCTTTAGATACCATCTTTGGTGGCGCTAAAACATTTGCCGATCGCCTAGCTGCGATCACGGGAGGCAAGTTTAAGATTACACCGCGTACTGCGGGCGAGCTAGCTCCGCCACTAGAGGTGCTGAATGTGGTGTCCCAAGGCGCAGTACCATGCGGTCATACGGCTGCTTATTATTACGTGGGTAGAAGCCCAGCTACCGCTTTTGGAGCTGCTTTACCCTTCGGCTTGAACGCTCAACAACAGAACGCTTGGCTGTATGAAGCAGGTGGTTTAAAAAAGCTACAAGATCTCTATGCTCGTAAGTTTGGCGTGATTCAATTTCCCGCAGGCAACACGGGCGCGCAGATGGGTGGTTGGTTTCGCCAGGAAATTTTGACAGCGAAAGACTTACAAGGGTTGAAAATGCGTATTCCTGGACTGGGGGGACAGGTGATGGGCAAACTAGGCGTGACGGTACAGACTTTACCTGGTGGAGAAATTTTTCAGGCATTACAAACGGGAGCAATTGATGCGGCTGAGTGGGTCGGTCCCTACGATGACGAAAAGCTAGGACTGCACAAAGTCGCTAAATTCTATTACTACCCTGGCTGGTGGGAACCAGGACTAGCGCTGGAAGTGCAGATCAACTTGAATGAATGGAAGAAACTACCAGTTGAATATCAGGAAGCGGTTGCAACGGCAGCCTTTGAAGCAAACACGATTATGTTAGCTCGTTACGATGCCCGTAATAACGAAGCGCTCCAACGGCTACTTCAGAGCGGCGCGACGCTGCGCTCCTATAGCAACGAGATTTTAGCAGCGGCAGAAAAAGCGTCTTTTAAGTTGTTTGACGAATTTGCAGCTAAAGATGCTGACTTTAAGAGCATTTTTGCGGAATGGAAGCAGTTCCGCGATCGCGTTTACGCTTGGAACAACATCAACGAAGGTAGCTTTGCCCGCTACAACTACGCCAAACTCAAGTTATAGAACTGGCTTCGCCGACAAATCGACCAGCCAGCGCACAGTTTGGGGAAAGAGCATCACCAACAGCAACACCACAATTTGCAACACCATAAAGGGGAGCGCGCTTTTGTGAATATCAATCGTGCGAACTTCCTTTGGTGCAACGCTTTGCAAATAGAACAGGGAAAATCCGACAGGGGGCGAAATGAAGGCAGTTTGTAAATTAATTGCCATCACCACCCCAAACCAGACCATATCTATTCCCAACTGCTGCGCGGCAGGTACTAACAGCGGCATGGCAATAAAACAAATTTCGATAAATTCTAAGAATACGCCGAGAATAAAAATCACAATATTACCAACAATTAAAAAAGCAATCTTGCCACCAGGTAAATTCACTAATAGATCTACGATCAAGATTTTGCCACCCAAACTATCAAAAACGACGGCAAAGAATGACGAGCAAAATAAGATCGTCAACACTACCGCTGTCACCACCGCCGTTGAGTGACCAGCCGCTTTAATCAGCGTCCAATCTAATTTTCGATTGAGCGCAGCCAACACACAGGCTCCCACTGCCCCCACGGCGCCTGCTTCCGTTGGCGTAGCAATGCCAAAGAAGATACTACCTAGCACCGCAAAAATAAGTAGTAAGGGTGGAACGACTGCTTTCAACACCTGCTGCGCCAGTGCCGCTTTGCCAATTTGCCGAGATTCCAGTGGTAGGGCAGGAGCTATACTAGGTTTGAAAAAGGCAAGTACCAAAACATATAAGGCATAAGCTACCGCTAGCATTAATCCTGGAATCAACGCTCCCAGAAATAGATCGCCCACCGACACGCCCAATTGATCGCTCAAGACCAGCAGCACTAAACTAGGGGGAATTAATTGCGCCAACGTCCCCGCTGCGACGATTACCCCTGCTGCTAATTGCTTGTCATAGCCATAGCGCAGCATCACGGGCAAGGAAAGCATTCCCATGACGATTACCGTGGCTGCTACCACGCCTGTAGTCGCTGCCAGCAGCGTGCCGACAAAAATCACCGCCAGCGCTACCCCACCCCGCAGCGAACCGAGTAGAATTCCAATCGTCTCTAGCAGTTCTTCTGCCAGTCCCGATTTTTCTAACACTGCACCCAAAAAGACAAAAAACGGAATTGCTAACAGGGTAAAGTTGGACATAGTACCGAACCAGTTGTTCGGCAACAGTAACAGCCGACTGGGATCGAACGCTCCCACGAGCCAGCCGATCGCGCCAAAAACGATCGCCGTCCCCGCAAACGAAAATGCCACTGGGTAGCCGCTTATCAGAATGAAAAAGAAGCCAACGAACATGGCGATCGCCAACCACTCAAAGCCCATAGTTTCTCTGCTCAAAAGGTAATGTTTCAGCGTTGCCAGCCGCGCTGCTTTTTGGCACAATCGCCAGACTGATTCAGATGATTGTAGGCGATCAGAACACAGCAGTCTACTCAAGCGGTAACTGTTCTGCGTCTTCTTGAATAGTTTGGGCGACCTGCGTGTATCCCTTCAAAATCGCCAGATACTTGATAGCTTGCGAAACTCCTTGAGCGAGTAACGTGGCAAAAGCAACAATAATCGTTGTCTTGATCGGCGCTCGTGGTAAGCCATCTGCATCTGAAGACAGCTCCCAACTCCCCCACGTACCGTCAGGCAAAAGTCCCCACGACTGCAAGACAGGGTTAATGCTTACCCAAATGCCTAAAACGCAAAACGGAATCAAGAAAAAGACCGTGCCGAGAAAATCTATCAGCGCCCGTCGCTTTTCACTCCAGCGGGTGTAGAGAATGTCAACTCGGACGTTTGCGCCGCTCTTCAAAATGTAAGCAAATCCGAGAAAAAACATTAATGAAAACAAATACCATTGCAGTTCGATTAATGTATTGGAAGACAGCCTGATTCCGATCGCTCGTCCGATGTAGCGGGCAACAACATTATAGAACCCAATAGCGATTAAGAGAATGACCAGCCAAATGCCAGAACTACCGATAACGTCAGTGACGCGGTCGATCGCCTGCGAGAGTTTGATGAGGGTACAAATATGGGAAGGCTTGAGAAAGATACGCAAGACTGAGTACTTCCATAGAATTGACGAGTTTTGCACGCGATAATATCATGCAAGTTTGTTATGAAATTAGTCGATGTAAATTTCGATCTCACATCATTTTACACTGCTAAAAGAACAACTATCGATTATGAAAGAATACGATTGCAATTGACTTGGGTAAGTATAATCTAAAATGTATGTTCGATCGCAAAAATTTTCTCGGTATTGGTAACTTTGCTTTCAACTGCAAGTCTTGCCATTCTTTACAAGAGCTACCCCTTGACAGTTATGAAAGAACACATAATGTTTGTCTCACTTCCTTTTCTGGGACATACCAATCAAATGATTGCGCTAGCTCAAGAATTGGCGCACGGAGGATATCGAGTCAGTTTTGCAATTTCCGATTGGATTTTGGATTAAATCTAAATCTAGAATCTAAAATACTTGGTTTCAAGCCCCTAAATTCATTTATGGCTCATCAAAAAATGCGTAGCGTCATTATTCCAAGCCCCCGATTTTAATCGTGGGGTTAATCCAAAATCGATTGACAAGATTCTACTGCGTAAATGCGCACTCATTGAGTCGGTAAACGATCGACTCAAGAATATTGGTTCTGTCGCAAAAATGATAGAGTAAGAGGGTTTAATTTTCTCTGACTTCAATCTAAATGGCTGCTCAGTTCTTGTTTAAGTGGCGACACTGTCTGCCCGAAATCATCCTACTGAACGTGCGGTGGTATTGCCGCTATCCCTTAAGCTACCGAGATTTAGAAGAAATGATGGCAGAACGGGGAATCATCGTGGGTCGCTCCACCATCAACCGATGGGTACTGAACTATGCACCCCAATTGAACAAAAGAATCCACCCGCATTTGAATCCAACGATCGACTCGCGGCGAGTCGATGAGACGTACGTTCAGGTGAAGGGAAAGTGGAAGTATCTTTATCGTGGCGTGGATTCGGCAGGGAATACGCGCTTACTTTATGCTGAGTGCCAAGCGGGATGGCAAAGCCACTGAGCGCTTTTTCCGCAAAACGTTGAGTTCACACGCGACCACCGCGCGCATTCAACGTTGATAAAAATGCAGCGCATCCTAATGCTGTGGAGACATTGCAAAATGAAGAGACCCTGTCCCAACCGGTCGAGTTGCGGCAAAACAAATACTTAAACAATGTGGTCGAGCAGGATCGCTGAAATATTAAACGGATTTTAAAACCTAATGATAGGATTCCAGTCCTTCAACACACCTAACGGGACTTAAACAAGTTCTAAGCCCAAATAAAGCCTAAACTCTGCTTGTAAGCAGCAAATACGTCCTTGTTATGAT
>NZ_RSCK01000136.1:0-12357 GCF_003991895.1 Chroococcidiopsis cubana SAG 39.79 | reverse complement strand
CTCTTCCCCGCGACCGAAGGGAGTGGGGATTAGGGGGCGAAGGGGGACAAGGGGGACAAGGGGGACAAGGGGGACAAGGGAGACAAGGGAGCTTCAGGTGCAGGGGAGCAAAGGAGCTTCAGGTGCAATTACCAACCACCAATTACCGATTACCCATTACCTATTACCGTATAATCTCCCGACTTCCCGCCTGTCTTACTAACCAAATGTATTGCTTCAATTTGCATCGATTTTTCTAGGGCTTTTGCCATGTCGTAAAGTGTCAAAGCAGCGACGGAAACGGCGGTGAGTGCTTCCATTTCTACGCCCGTCTCGGCTTTGGTTCTGACTGTAGCTGTAATTTGATAGCCAGGAAGTTCGGGATCGGGGGTAATTTGAACTTCGACTTTTTGTAGGGGTAAGGGATGGCACAGGGGAATGAGATTTGATGTTTGCTTGGCTGCCATAATTCCAGCTAGTCTTGCTGTTCCCAAGACATCGCCTTTAGGGGCGTTGCCAGCTTGAATCGCTGTTAAAGTATCTGCTTGCATCCTCACTCTACCAGAGGCGATCGCTTCCCGAACTGTTGGCTGTTTGGCAGAAACATCTACCATCTGAGCTTGCCCTTGCCAATCGAGATGAGTCAAATTAGCAGCAGAAAAATTTTCTTGTGTCATTTAGTCAAAGTGTGTGTTACTATAAGTTTCTGGCAAGGGTGTGTAGCTCAGTGGACTAGAGCACGTGGCTACGGACCACGGTGTCGGGGGTTCGAATCCCTCCTCGCCCGTTTTTGATTTATCGGTTTGTAGGGGCGCACAGCTGTGCGCCCCTACTTTGGTTATGCGCCCCTATTTTAATGCGTATGCATCCTGACCCCTGCCCAGGGCAAAACGTAAAGAGGCAGGAAAACTTTTGCTCGAATGGGTCAAAAAGATGAGTAAAGCGAGGAAAGTTAACCCGCCAGCCGCACCAAACATCGCCCGATAACCGACTTGTTCGGCAATTAAACCTAAGAAGGGACCCGCGATCGCAATTCCGACATCAAACCCCACCATACACACACCAAAGATTCTCCCCCGTTCGTCTGGCTGGGCGCGGTCTACCAGTAGTGCGGCAATGGTAGGCAATAGCATTCCTGCCCCAGCCCCTTCGATAATTGCTGCCCATAAAAACATACTGGCATTGGTAGCTTGCCATAGCAGCAGCATCGATACCGAGTAGAAAATCAAGCTGATAGAGATAAATAAACCCCTGCCGTAACGGTCGGAAGCTCGTCCCGTAGTCAAGCGCACGACAAAACTCGCGATCGCGGCTGCGGTGTAAAATAATCCTGCGTTTAAATCTACTTGAGTCGATTTAATAAATAGAGGTGCGAAGGTACTTAAAGTACCGAAAGCCAAACCAACTAGTAATAAAACAATCGCGGGGATACGCAGTCGCGGACTGAATAATAAACTCCAAAACCGATCTGCTGAAGGACTTTCGGTTGTCACTTTCGCGATCGGTGGATTGTAGACTTGGGAAGTAAACAAGATGCCCAAAAATCCCAACCCTGCCGAGAGGAGAAAGAGGGGTGCATAGCCAGCCCCAGCTTGTAAAAAACCGCCGATGGCGGGTCCCACTGCCATACCAATCGCGGTCACTAAACTCATATAGCCGATAACTTCACCGCGATGTTGGGGGGGTGCAATATCGGCAACTAGGGCGCTGTAGCCCGTGGTAAAAGCGGCAATACTAATCCCGTGGAATGCCCGCAGCGCCATCAATAAAGGCAAAGATGTAATGACTAAATAACCTAAAGGGGCGATCGCGACTACAGCCGTGCCAATGTATAACACCAGTTTACGACTGCGGCGATCGGCAAGCTGTCCTAACCAAGGACGAAATAATAACAGTCCAATGGCAAAACAACCCATTACCATGCCAATTTGTTGCTTGTTCGCCCCCACATCCTCGATATAAAGAGGCAAAACGGGCAACAATGCTGTCAGACTAGACCAGAAACTCAGCCCAGCACAGAATAAAATCAGCAAATTTCGCCGCAAACTGCGATCGAATTTCAGAAAAACGTTCAAGGTTCAATTTTAGGGAGTAGGGATTATTCAGTGTAGAGACATTACATGTAACGCCTCTACATCAAATATTTTTACTTTACTTAACATTATGACCTACGACCTCTCGCACGCGATAGATTGGACGACCTTGAGATTCATGGTACGTCCGCATCAAAAGTTCTGCCAGTAGTCCGAAGCAAAACAACTGTACCCCAGTGATGAATAGCAAGACAGACAAAATCAATAAGGGACGATTGCCAATACTTTGACCCAAACCTAATTTTAAGAAAGTCAAATATAGCCCGATCGCCGTACCCAAGACTAGAGACAGCAGCCCAAACAGACCGAATACGTGCATGGGACGGGTGAGAAACTTCTTCATGAAGGAGATTGTCAGCAGATCCATCAACACGCGAAACGTCCGCCACAACCCGTACTTACTGCGACCAAAACGTCGTGCGTGGTGTCTCACAGGCATTTCGCCAATTCTCGCCCCTTCAATAAAGGCTAAAGCGGGTAAAAAGCGGTGCAATTCTCCGTAGAGATTCATATCGGCTACGAGTTCCGACCGATAAGCCTTGAGAGAACAGCCGTAGTCGTGTAACTTGACACCTGTTGTCATGCCAATGAGTTTATTAGCAATTTTAGAAGGGAGTAAGCGAGTTAAAGCCGCATCTTGTCGTTGTTTGCGCCAACCGCTTACCAAATCATAGCCCGCATCGAGTTTGGCAAGTAAAGCAGGAATATCCGCCGGATCGTTTTGTAAATCTGCATCCAGAGTGACGATCGCTTTCCCTGTAGCATATTTAAATCCAGCCGCCATTGCTGCTGTTTGTCCGTAGTTGCGTCGTAATAAGACAGCTTTTAAATCGGTGCGTTCTGTTGCTTGTTGCTTGAGGAAATCCGCCGAACCGTCTTTGGAACCATCATCGACGCAAATAATATCGTATGTTAAACCACTGGCTTTCATGGTAGAAGCGATCGCCTCCAGCAAATGAGGTATGCTCTCCACCTCGTTGTAAACTGGTACGACCACCGAAACGTCTAGTTTATATGAGGCGATCGCCCCATTGGATTGAGTTAAGCTATCGGAAACGATCATGAGTAGTTAGTAGTGGCTAGTGGCTAGCGGTTAGTGGTTAGTGGTTAGTTAATTTTGACTTGTGACTTGTCTCCTGTCTCCTCATTTTTGACTTTTGACTTCTAACTTTTGACTTTTGAATTCCGAATTCCCTCAAAACACTTAACGACTCTGCCGTAGGAACGCAGTTGTTGAAAGTACGACCAACTAATTTCGTCTCCCTCTGCCGTTAAGCGATCGATCGCAATGCCATTACGCCCCATTTTTTGCCCAGAACTATGTATATAAGATCCAGTGCCTAAATAAAGTCCCACATGGGTAGCTTTCTTATCCGTCCCAAAGAACACCAAATCTCCTGGTGAGAGTTCCACTTCAGAAATTTTCTCTACAAAGGCTTCCTGTTGATATGCATCTCTAGGTAACCAAACACCCACTGAAACAAAAGCTGCTTGGATCAAGCCCGAACAGTCATAGTTTGGTCCTAACGTTCCACCCCATAAATAGTAATTGGGTTGCTGCATCGCTTGACACGCATAGTCAATAACTTTTGGCAAGCGGTGCTTAATTTCTGTAATAGAAAGAGCGATCGCTTGATAAGGAGACTTGGCTATAGCTAATTTTTGGATGTCAGATCCGAGCAGCCAACCTGGATAATCATCTTCACACAAACACACCTCAATTGCTGACGGGTTGTCAGGCATAGTCGTAACTTGTAAATGTCTTCCATCTGCTGCTTGAGTTGCCAAGCGATCGCACTGAGGAGAATCATATATATTTAGAGGACTGAGGCACTGATATTCAATGCCAATTTGTAATTGTTCTAAATTTGTCATTGGTCATTAGTCATTAGTCATTTGTTGCAAGATCTAAGAGGCGAGAAATTTACTTTATTGCGAATTGCGAATTAGTCTTGTCCTCCTTGTCCTCCTTGTCTCCCTTGTCCTCCTTGTCTCCCTTGTCCTCCTTGTCCTCCTTGTCTCCCTTGTCTCCCTTGTCCTCCTTGTCTCCCTTGTCCTCCTTGTCTCCCTTGTCCTCCTTGTCCTCCTTGTCCTCCTTGTCTCCCTTGTCCTCGCTATGACATTTTTTTTCCGCAAAGACGAACAACTAGAAACTCTGGGCGATCGCGTTTTAGAAGCGACTTGGGCAGAATTTCCCACTTTGGCACGTAACCAAATTGCTCTGACGTGGATTGTCTACGATCCTCCAGTCTCCGTCAATACAGGTGGTGCTTTGAGTCCCCAAGCCTTCTGGAATTTTCCAGTGCGGGGGTATAGCTATCGCGGTGTGGAACGAATCTATCCTGCTAGTATCGTCAAACTATTTTATTTGGTGGCGATACAAGAATGGTTAGAAAAAGGCATGGTTGGGTCTTCGCCGGAGATCGAACGCGCCATGCGCGATGCGATCGCTGATTCTAGCAATGATGCAACTAGTTTAATCGTTGACGTTCTCAGCGGTACGACTAGCGGTCCCGAACTCCCAGCCGCGCCTTTTGAGACTTGGAAAACTCAACGCAACATCGTCAATCGCTACTATCAATCTCTCGGTTGGGAGGAGATGGCGACAATCAACGTCAATCAAAAAACTTGGTGTGATGGTCCCTATGGTCGCGAACGAGCGTTTGTGGGGGAGTTAATGGACAATCGCAATATGCTGACGACTAATGCCACAGCAAGATTGTTACACAGTATTGTAGGCGGGGTAGCGGTGTCTAGCGGGCGATCGCAGGCGATGATGAGTTTACTCAAGCGCAGCCTTAATCCTGCCGATTTACCGACAGATAATGACGAAGACCAAATTACGGGTTTTTTAGGTGGCGGATTACCCCCAGAAGCGCAACTGTGGGCAAAAGCTGGCTGGACGAGTCAAGTCCGGCACGATGCTGCTTATATAGAAATTCCTAATTTGCGACCATACTTATTAGTTGTATTTACCGAAGGTCGCCCCCACAGTAAAAATCGTCAGATCTTACCTTTCATTTCGCAGCAGTTCGCTGCCGCAGTCGCTACTTTGGGGAATCGGGAGTAGTTATCAGTGACCAGTGACCAGTGACCAGTAACAAATGACAAATGACAAACAAACATTGACAAAACATAAAAAGCTAGAGCTAATAACTAATAGATAGAGTGAATTATGCAAGTTTTCAGCATAAAATTTGCTAGGAGTGAACGCAAATATGCTTTTTTCTCGTCATTTGCCGTTGGTGTTCGGTGTTGCGAGCTTGACCGTACTTGGTTGGAGTTTATCTGCTCAAGCTCAGACGTACGATCGCGATCGCCCGCAGTTAAATCAACCCGCACAACCTCCAGATCGTGTCGTCCCGATGCCAGGAACGTCTGTGACTTCAGCTACGACTCTAACTACTGAGCCTGCTACAACTCCAGAGTTAGAAACGACAAAAATTGATAATTCCCAAATCGCCCAAGTCGATAGCGCTGATGTGGGACGCGCAGTCCTTGGTGGTTCTAGCTATGTTGGCATTGCCGCTAATATAGGCTTGGATGGAGACACGGATTTAGGCGACTCTAACTTTGCAGTAATTAGCAAAATTGGACTGCCTGCTAACTTCTCATTACGTCCGTCTGCCGTCTTTGGGGGAGATACGGTTTTTCTGATTCCCCTAACTTACGATATTTCTTTACCAGGAGTCGATGTCATAGATGCTGCGCTACCAATATCACCTTACATAGGTGGGGGAGTTGCGATCGCCTCTGGCGATGACAGTCAAACCGACTTCTTGCTTACTGGTGGGGTAGATTTTCCCCTGACTAATCAATTTACTGCTACGGCTGGGGTAAACGTTGCCTTTTTTGAGGAAACTTCCATTGGTTTATTACTAGGAGTTGGCTATAACTTCCCTGGCTTCTAAAAATAGTAGAGACATTACATGTAGAGACGTTACATGTAACGTCTCTACATCGGTCATCGTTAACCGATCTCTGAATTATTTCGGGCTAATTTTACCAATCGTACCGAGAGTACCGTCGTCTTTGACCGTCCAAACGTCATAGACTCCGACAACATCACCGTTAGCATCGACATCGACGTTACCGCTAGCGCCTTGATAATTGATATCTTGACCTTTGCGTAATAACTCTAAACCTTTGCATACGTCAGTAACTGCCGTCCCTGGAGCGTTAGAAACTTCCCGTAGTTTACTGGCAATTGCTTCGCCAGTATTTGCCTTGGCTGCTTGGGCGGCGAGGACGAGTAGTGCTGTGGCATCCCAAGCTTGAGGGACGTATTCCCCAACTGCCTGATTTTTCTTTTGTTTCCACAATTGGGTTAACGCTGTCAGTGCTTTGCCATCTGCACCTGGCACAGTCCCAATCGCCCCAGTGACGATAAACTTACCGTCATCTTTCTTGCCAACTTTTCCAGGGAAGGTGGCGGATTTCACTCCGTCAGTGAGCATCACCTGTACTCCCTGCATTAATCCTTGCTCGTATGCAGATTTCAGTAAGATGCTACCTGTTTCTTCGTACATGACGGCAATCACTGCCTGGGGTTTGCCAGCGAAAGCAGCAGCGGCTTCAGTTTCAAAGGTTGTTGCTTTGGGATCGTAACGAGTCGGTCTACCTTCGTTAACGACAGTTCCACCAAGTTTTTTAAAAGTTTGGACAAAAGCTTTTTCAAAACCTACACCGTAGTCGTTATTGATTACTACAGTCGAGACTTGATTAAAACCTCGTTTTTTCGCTAATTGAGCTAGGGCTTCGGCTTGGTAGGTATCAGGGGGAGCTGTCCGCGCCCAAAAGCCTTTAAATTCACCTTTTTTGGCTCTATCTGTAAAGACAGGGCTGGTACTACCAGGCGAGATCAGCATCACCTTGTTGCGCACGGCGATCGGTACAGCCGCGCTAGAAACGCTACTAGCAAAAGAACCAACTACACCTGCTACGCGATCGACGTTTGCTAGCTTCGTCATTGCTGCCGCACCCTTACGCGGATCGGTTTCGTCATCTTCTGCCACTAAGGAGACAGGAGCGCCATTAACACCACCGCAAGCATTGACTGTCTCGATGACTAAGGGAACAGCACCCGACATTTGTTGTCCGATGGGACCTAAATCGCCCGTGGCGGGGAGAAGAGAGCCAAGCTTTAGTGCTTGCGTGCTAGCTTGTACATTTGTTGCAACCGGAGCTGTTGCCGGAGCAGAATCGGCAGTTGTGGTTTGGGGCGTGCTGCTTGTTGTTGTGGTTTGTTGACAAGCCGCAGCCAAAAAACCGAGCGAGAGAGTAGCAGTAGCTAGGGCAAGAGTACCTGATAAGCGTTTCACCAAAACAGGATCGGTCGTTTTCATAGAGTTGTTTATCGTCTGTGCGATTGAAAATTAATGCAGATTATTCTTGCATAAATAGGTAGAAAACTGGATCTAATTACACCTACCCAATGGCGGAGATATTTTCTTCAGCAATAAAGTTCCGCGATCGCAATAATTTTTGCCAAATGATAGAGGAACGAGGCGATTGGCGATCGCCACAATTCTCTTTCAGCTATGGGTTGATGAGGTGCAATTCACCCACAGCAGAAATCTGGTAAATTCTTAAAACGGAGAGGGAGGGATTCGAACCCTCGGATGGGTCTTACGAGTCCATCAACAGATTAGCAATCTGCCGCTTTCGACCACTCAGCCACCTCTCCTGGTGACATGGCTTCATGATTATAACAAGCTTTGCACTAAGAAGCAAAACCAATTATTTATGGCTTACCGCAATCCCGTCCCGACAGTTGACATCATTATTGAATTAATTGACCGACCGCAGCGACCGATCGTCTTAATCGAGCGCCATAATCCTCCTTACGGTTGGGCGATCCCTGGCGGTTTTATCGATTATGGGGAGTTAGCAGAACTAGCCGCACGTCGAGAAGCTGAAGAAGAAATTGGCTTGCAGGTAGAATTAATCGAACAGTTTCACGTTTATTCCGATCCCAACCGCGATCCGCGCCAGCATACGTTAAGCGTAGTATTCATTGCTACGGCAACAGGCGAACCCAAAGCTGGAGATGATGCTAAGGGTGTTGGCATTTTTGAATCTTGGCAAGTCCCTACGAACTTATGCTTCGATCACGATCGCATCTTGCGCGATTATTGGCGTTACCGTCATTACAATATTCGTCCCTTGTTAACGAGTGAGTAGGGTTTACTTAACATAGTTGTTGTTCTACTGTGATATTTGGCGAACAAACTTCTACAAGTACAGCCAACCTTACGCCAATCTAGACTGTCATGCATTTAGCTGGCATCATCAGCCCCAGACATTTTGACTTTTAACTTTTGACTTTTGACTTACTTATGACTCGTAAAATCATCCGTACCGATGCCGCACCCGCACCCGTGGGACCATATAATCAAGCGATCGCGGCTAGCGGACAAATGATATTTGTCGCTGGGCAAATTCCCCTCGATCCTCAGAGTGGGGAAATTATCGGTACGGGGGATGTCACCGCCCAGACAAAGCAAGTGATGGCAAATTTAGAGGCAATTCTCGCCGCAGCAGGAGCAAAGTTTCAGGATGTGGTGAAGACAACCGTATTCTTAAAAGATATGAATGATTTTGCGGCGATGAATGCGGTTTATGCTCAACATTTTGATGAAACAAATGCCCCAGCGCGTGCTTGCGTGCAAGTATCGCGGTTGCCGAAAGATGTGTTGGTAGAGATTGAGTGTATTGCGGCGATCGCTACTTAACTGAATTTTACATGGCGATAAGTCCGTAGAGTGTGTCAAGGGAAACCGATCGCTCGAAATCAGGCTGAACGATCTCCCGCGCCTGTGCGTGTAATTCCTCTGCTTTGAGTGGCGCGATCGCGTTCAGCTATTGCTTAGCAACGTCAAACCACTCGATTAATTTTCTGTATTACTAGAGCCTAGCTTTTATTTTTTTCTATCTTCAGTTTGAAACAATAAATTATATCCAATCACAAATTGATAGCTATTTGGTTTATTAGTTAGCTTGTCATTTATTGGACGTAGCTACATCAAAAGGCAGATTAATTGTATCAGTGAAAACATTTTATCTCTATCGCTAGCAAGATACATTATCCAGATAAAGTTTTAGTCTGGTTAATAAGTTTAAATGAAATGGAAGGAATTAATATGGCTCTTCACAAACTTGAGGACTTTGATACTAATTATCGAGATTCTTTTGACGGCGACGATATCAAAGATTACGAGGTTTATTCAGACAGAGATAATGAAAAAGTCGGCACTGTCAAGAATATCTTGGTCGATGAAGATGGTCGTTTTCGTTATTTAGTTGTTGACACTGGTTTTTGGATTTTTGGTAAACAGGTATTGCTACCAGTGGGACGTTCTCGCATTGACCAAAACCAGCGACACGTTTATGCGGTCGGCTTTACCAAAGAGCAAGCGGAAAGCTTACCAGAGTTTAGCGACGATCTGAAAATTGATGACGCATACGAAGAACGGGTGCGGGGAGTTTATCGCGATCGCCCCCTAGAATCATCAGCAGCATTAGGTTCGACAGCTCCAGCAGCAAAAACAGTTGATTCCGATCGCAGCACTTACAACTATCAGCAAGAGCCAGATCTGTACGATATGAACCAGCCAGATCGTCAATCGCTCAAGCTGTATGAAGAAAGGCTGATTGCGAATAAAACCCGTCGTAAAGCCGGAGAAGTTTCCGTAGGCAAGCGCGTTGAAACTGAAACAGAAAGAGTTTCAGTTCCAGTAGAAAAAGAACGAGTCGTGGTCGAGCGCGTCACGCCAAATGATGCTGGTAGACCAGCAGCTCCAGGAGAAGCCAACTTCCGCGAAGGTGAAGCTGCACGTATGGAGATCTATGAAGAAACTCCCGACATTCGTAAGGAAGCTGTTTTACGCGAAGAAGTAAGAGTTAGAAAGGAAACCGATCGCGAAATGGTCAACGCCGAAGAAACGGTGCGGCGAGAAGAACTAGATTTGGATGCTTCAGATCGTCCGGTTGTAGATAAGAACGATCCTAACTACCACCGATAGAGCATTTAGGTTTGATTAGTGTCAATTTTGTGACTTTGCCCTTCACCTTGAGTGTGCGAGAAATTTACTATTAAATTATCATGCCTGGCTTGCGCACTCACTGAGAGAGTTTAATCACTACTTTATTGGAGACAACCAAATATTCTCCTCTTGAAGTTCTCAGGCTTTCTGGTGAACCTTGGAGTGTTGAACTAAATTTACGACATTTAAACACAACTTTGGGAATGGATGTTTTGCGTTGTAAAACTCCCTCTATGGTACGTACAAAGCTTTCTGTTTATTGACTCGCTTACAATTTGCTATGCGCTTTGATGTGGGAGGCTGGTACTACTTATGGTACGCCTCCTTTACGCCGAGCGATGCAACCGACGAGCGATGTACCAAAGGCAGAGATTGTTCTAATGCCTCTTCTCTGGCTGTGACTACTAAGTCATGATGGGGTGATAAATGGCAGACTGGATCGGTTGCAGCAGCGTTATTTGTTAACAGTAGTGCTTGGCAACGGCAACCACCAAAGTCAATTTGGGCGCGATCGCAACTGCGACATGGTTCGCTCATCCAGTCGGTTCCCCGAAAGCGATTGAAAGCAGGCGATTCAAACCAAATCCAATCTAAATCGCGATCGCGGACGTTAGCAAATTCTATCTCAGGAATAGAACTGGCGGCTTGACAAGGCATGACATCCCCGTGGGGAGCCACAACCAAAGCCCGACGACCCCAACCACCCATACAGGGTTTGGGATAATCTTCGTAATAGTCGGGAATGACATATAAAATTCCCATCGGGCAAATGCGGCTTTTTTTAGCCACGGCTACAATCTGCGCTGCTCGTTCTAATTGTTGGGGTGTTGGCAGTAAAGCAGCACGATTATGCAATGCCCAACCGTAGTATTGAGTCTGTGCCAGTTCTACCCGATCTGCTTGTAATTGCTCGCATAACTCTAACATCTCCTCCAGGCGCTCGATGTTTTGCCGATGCAAGACAAAGTTCAGCGTCAGTGGTAAACCCAAATCTTTGACAATTCGTGCTGCAGCGAGTTTTTGCTCGAAACAACGAATGCCAGCAAGATAGTCAGACTGGGCAGCGCGACTATCTTGAATGCTAATTTGGATGTGGTTAAGTCCGGCATGACAAAGCTGCGTAGCTCGTTCTAATGTCAATAATGTACCAGCAGTAACCAAAGTCGTATAAAGTTCAACTTGGGCGGCTGCTTTGACTAAAACCTCTAAATCCTGTCTCAACAGTGGTTCGCCACCAGAAAAACCCAATTGCCATACACCCAAGTTTCGGGCTTGCCGGATCGTCCGCAGCCAATCATCAGTAGCAAGTTCCTGACGATAATGTTTATCGTGATAGTTGAGTGGATTAGAGCAGTAGGGACAACTCAGGGGACAGCGATAGGTTAACTCTGCAATCAGAGTCAAAGGTCTATCCGTCGTCTTGACTGGTAAGAATTCTGACATTAATTCTTCTCCTTGGCATCGACACGATTAATCGCGCTCGACTAATAGTCCCCGCGCGCTGAGCCGAATCAGCAAGCGGCGCACGTCATCTTCTAGTGTCTCGCCTCGATATTGTGTTTTTAACCGCTGCGCGATCGCCCCAATGGTACGCCTACCATCGCACAGCTCTAATACAGCCGCCGCCGTAGAATTTAACATCAGCGCGCCTTCTGGCATCAGAAGTAAATGTTGTTGTCTTAACTCGTCCCACTGCAAGCGTACACCTTGGGCTAAATGCGGTCGCGAGTGGTTTTTCATGTTAGACATGGAGGAGCGAAGACAAGGAGACAAGGGATTAGAGGAGTGTCAATCGACTTCTGACTTCTTACCCCAGCCCCGATCGTTGCCATTGGTAAATATATGTTGTGACTTCCATGCATAGATCGAGTTCGTCATAATCTGGTTGCTCCCAATCCGTCAGTGGCTTGCCGATGGGTGGATGGTAAGAACTTTCTCCAGGTGTACCTTGGGGGGCTTTAGAACTGTTGCTTTGCTCGTCTGGTGTAGAGCGATCTATTTTGTCGCAAACCATGATAGTTCTCCTTATGCGATCGTGTCATTAACCTAACTTTTGCTCAGGTCTTTCAGGGTGCGTTCTTTCTAGCTTTTTACGTAGGCGTTGAGTAATCGAGCGGCGATCGCTCTCTACTCTGGTAACGATACTAGCAATTGTCAATTACATAGAGCAATTCCTAGTCTACTGAGGTACGATTAATAGTAATGTTGTGTATTCTGCCCAGATAAAAATGAAGGCATAC
>NZ_RSCK01000135.1:0-12485 GCF_003991895.1 Chroococcidiopsis cubana SAG 39.79 | reverse complement strand
GACATCAAGCGATTGCTAAGTTTTATCATTACAAACGTCGCCTTTCCCAATCGCTCAGCTATCTACAACTGTAGTACTAGATCCAGCGACAGGTGAACCAGCACTGATGGCAGGAACACCACCAGATTACTTCAGTGCTACAGGACAACTGTGGGGCAACCCAGTCTATAACTGGGAAAATTTACAGCGGGAGAACTTCGAGTGGTGGTTGCAACGCTTCAGATCCATTCTTCACTATGTAAACTTAATTCGCATTGACCACTTCCGAGGCTTCCAGGCTTTCTGGGCAGTGAAACAAGGCGAAACCACTGCCATGAATGGAGAATGGATTGAAGCCCCCGGAGAAGCTTTCTTTAAGGCACTTAACGACAAGCTAGGTCACTTACCGATTATTGCTGAGGATTTGGGAACGATTACACCCGAGGTGGAGGCGTTGCGCGATCGCTTTGAACTTCCTGGGATGAAAATTTTGCAATTTGCCTTTGGCGACGGCACGCAAATAGAAAAACGCTTTTTACCGTTTAGTTATTCACACAATTGTGTCGTTTACACGGGGACTCACGATAATGACACGACTGTAGGCTGGTTTAACCAGTTGTCAGAACAAGCACGAGCAGCCGTCCGGTTTTATTTGGGTTGTACGAGTTCGGAGGAAATTCATTGGGATTTAATTCGCTTGGCGCAAAGCTCTGTTGCAGATCGCGCAATTACCCCCCTTCAAGATATTTTGGGATTAGGTACGAACTCTCGCATGAATTTTCCTGGTAAAGCAGTAGGAAACTGGGGTTGGCGATATCAACAGTCTAATTTAACGCCACAACTGCGCGATCGCCTCAAAAAGATCGCTGAAACTTACGGTCGAACCTCTATTCTTCAAATTTCTGACTACAAATAATGACACCTCACAAATTTCCCATCGTAGCTACTTTAATACTTTTTGTGCTAGCCGGATTATTAGCATATTTCGCCCCTCTTCCCAATAGAAATACTTCTAAGGGTATTGTGTTCGGCAGGCATTAATTAAATACAGCTCCATTTAAGGTTAAAAATAAGTAGCTGTATTTCTGGCAATATGTCTCTATTAAAAATGTAAATCTTTCACAAAAAAATAGAGATTTTCTATGGAAGCTCAGTACAAAGCAAAGTCAAAAAAAATATGAACTTACTACAAAAATTCAACCGTTTCCTCTGAGCTTTGTACTCGATAAAATGAAATTGAACTACTAAACATTCGATCTCGCTACAATTATCCAGTCAATAAATAAGCACAAAACAAGGACATCTAACTAACATGATACCCAGATCCCTTGGAGGTAAGAAAATCGCGGTTCTTCTCGAAAGTGAATTCATTCCTGAAGAAATTGAAGCGTACCAGCAACGCTTTTCGGAACTAAAAGCAACGGTGCATTTAATGTCTAGGCTTTGGGGTCAACCAAGCGTCCGCTTCTTCAGCGATGAAGATACAGGTGCTACACCTCGAACTATAGAAGTGGATATCGATTTTCAAAATGTCGATCTTAACGACTACGCGGCTGTGATCATGTCTGCCAATTACACCAGCGTGCGTCTGCGTTTCTTCCAACCACCTGAGGGTCAACCAATCGGTGGCGAACAAGTTCGCACTTCGCCAGCAGTGCAATTTTATGCTAAAGCTATGGCGAATCCTAAGATTGTAAAAGGGGCGCTCTGTCACGGATTGTGGATATTAACACCAATGCCAGAGTTACTTAAAGAACGACGAGTGATCTGTCATGAGGTCGTGCTTGCAGACATCATGAATGCTGGTGCAATTTACGAACCCTCACCCACAGGGGTAGTTGTAGATGACGATCTTGTTACTGGTCGATCGCGACACGAAGTATATCCATTTATAGACGCTATTACCGAACGAATCCAACAAATTTCCTCAGCGACAAATCTCTTCTCAACCAAAAAAACTGCTACTCCCCTTGCAAGAGCAAGAGCTGCTAGCTAACTATTTCAAAAACAAATTCACATGCAGGAGATGATTCTATGAGAAAAATACTGACAATTCTGTCAGAGTACGGCTACTGGGGTGAAGAACTAGTAGGTCCTCTGGAAACCTTTGATGCAGCAGGATACCAAGTTGACTTTGCAACTCCGACTGGTAAAAGACCAGTGGCGCTTCCTCCCAGCTTAGATCCTACTTTCGTTGACCCTCCTTTAGGTCGGGCAGTCGTATCTGAGGAGATGGCGGAGAAAGTCAAGCGATTAGAAGATCCAAAGAATCCTCGGCTAGATAATCCGATCATTCTGTCAGAATGGTTGCCCGATCGCCCTTATTGGAGTGCTGAAAAGTTTCTGCGAGAAATGGAAGCCTACAACAACGCGATCGACGAGGTGCAGCAGGATCTAGTGCAATATGATGCTCTGTTGATCGTAGGTGGTAGCGGTCCAATCGTCGATTTGGTCAACAACCATAGAGTCCATGACCTGATTCTCGGTTTTTACAAGCTGGGTAAACCGATCGCTGCGGAGTGCTATGGCGTAACTTGTCTGGCTTTTGCTCGCGACCTGGTAGAACGCAAGAGTATTATTCGAGGTAAACACGTCACAGGTCACTGTAAAGAATATGACTACTTAGATGGAACTGGGTTTGTTGGTAGCGATCTTAATATGGGTCCACCTCCCTATCCCTTAGAGTATATCCTCAGTGATGCAACAGCTCCAGATGGAGAATATCACGGTAATTTTGGCAGAGAGATTTCTGTAATTGTGGACTATCCATTTATCACGGGACGGTCTACCGCAGATTCTTACACAACTGGTCAGAAGTTAGTAGAAGTCCTAGAGA
Organism: Chroococcidiopsis cubana SAG 39.79; assembly: GCF_003991895.1. Taxonomy (NCBI): domain Bacteria; kingdom Bacillati; phylum Cyanobacteriota; class Cyanophyceae; order Chroococcidiopsidales; family Chroococcidiopsidaceae; genus Chroococcidiopsis; species Chroococcidiopsis cubana. The sequence continues at coordinate 9,670 of NZ_RSCK01000135.1, read as the reverse complement.
AAGGGCTAAGACGGTATGGATGGTAAATCTCTAAGCGATTTCTGGCTTTGTAATAACTGCGCGATCGCTACCAGCAAATAGATTATGCCCAAGAAAACGAAAATTATGGCTAACAGAAATGGGCGCTTTGCGATTATAGAACAACTGCTTGCAGATGGCATACAATACATGTTCGGCAACCCTGGCACAGTCGAGCAGGGATTTCTGGACGCTTTAAGTCACTACGAGCCTGAATTCAAATATGTCTTTGCCTTGCAAGAGACGATTGCAGTAGGTATGGCTGATGGCTATGCCCGTGCCACCAAAAAACCAACAATTGTGCAACTACACAGTGGTGTTGGATTGGGAAATGGAATTGGCATGATGTACCAAGCGATGCGCGGTCATGCGCCACTAGTCGTGCTAGCTGGTGAAGCAGGCATTATGTACGATGCAATGGATGCTCAGATGGCATCTGACCTTGTGAGCATAGCCAAGCCCGTGACTAAATGGGCTACGCGGGTTGTCGATCCTGCTTCTCTTTTACGAGTTTTGCGTCGGGCAATTAAGATTGCTGGTACACCACCAATGGGTCCTGTCTTCGTTAGCCTGCCAATGGATATCCTTGATGCTCCTAATGAAGAAGAAGCGATCCCAACTTCTTTCCCAATCGCGCGAGTCACCCCCGAACCAGAACAGATCGAACGAGCCGCAAGTATACTAGCTACTGCAACCAAGCCTTTAATTGTGGTAGGTGACGGCGTGGCTTTTTCAGATGCTCAAGCTGAATTAATCCGCGTTGCCGAACTAATTGGCGCTCAAGTATGGGGAGCAGATTCATCGGAACCAAACATGAGCGCTACCCATCCTCTATTTGGAGGATTGCTCGGGCATATGTTTGGCGAAGTTAGTCGCCGCATCACCTCCCAAGCAGATGCAGTGTTAATTTGCGGTACTTACGTTTTCCCTGAAGTCTTTCCTGTACTCTCTGATGCTTTTGCTCCCAATGCAAAAGTGATTCACATTGATTTAAATGGTTATGAGATTGCAAAAAATTTCCCAGTAGATCTCGGGCTGATGAGCGATCCGAAAACTACCCTTGCAGCTCTAGGTACAACCTTGGAATCAATGATGACTCCCGAACAGCAGCAGGAAGCATTTCAAAGATCTATTCGGATAGCTGAAGCTAAAAAGCAGCAATTAACGGCTCAGCTTGAGGCTGATAAAGCTGTCTGCGACTCAGTACCTTTGCATCTGTCGCGTTTTACACGAGACTTGGCTCAGCACATACCACCAGATACGGTAATCTTCGATGAAGCAATCACTAACTCTGAAGAACTTTGTCGTTACATTCCCCCTACAACTTTGGGATATTATTTTCAAACGCGGGGTGGTTCCCTTGGTGTTGGTATTCCAGGTGCAATTGGTTTAAAGCTGGCTAATCCAGATAAGACGGTTATTGGTTTCACTGGTGACGGTGGCAGTATGTACACCATTCAGGCATTGTGGACTGCTGCACATCACAACATTGATGCTAAATTTGTCATCTGCAACAATCACAGTTATCAAATACTCAAGCTCAATATTATGCAATATTGGCGCGAACGAGGAATTGCAGAACACGATTTTCCAATTTCTTTCACCATAGGCAATCCAGACATCCGTTTTGATGAGTTAGCGCGGGCTATGGGAGTTCAGTCTATACGGGTTGAACAGCCTGACGAGATCGAATCAGCCATCCAGAAAGCATTAGCTTACAATGGACCCTTCTTAATTGACTTAGTACTGACCAATGAGGTTGCAGGCTCAAAAATTGGTGTTAAGTGCGGTCAATAGCAAACCAGTGTTTCTACATAATCATCGAGAGGAAAAACCATGACATTAAGCAAGATCGCAGCTCTATCTCAAGTTGAAGTACAGCAATTAGCAGCGGATTGGTATTCAAAGTTAGACGTTCACGCACCACTTGAGGAATATATCCCCATGTTGGCTGAGCAAGGCTCAGAAATGTGCTTTCCTGAAGCAACTGTCTACGGCTTTGATGGATTTAAAGATTGGTACGAGCGCGTGATTGGTATTTTTTTCGACGAAGTTCACACCTTAAAAAAAGTTCAAGTGACTCCCAAAGGAGATAAGGCTGATGTCAAAGTGGTGGTGAAATGGGAGGCTAGTGTGTGGAATCCACCAGCAGCAAAAAGCGATCGGATTACTCTAGATGCTTACCAAACTTGGGTAGTGCAGCGATCGCCTCTGACAGGAAAAGCAGTCATTGAGACGTATATTGTAGACTCTCTTGATTATTATGAGGGGTCTGCTCGGCTTTAAGGCAAAATTTTCTACTTCCATCATCAGCATCCGCGATCGGTGGAAGTGGAATTTTCAATAGAAGAGTGTCATAAGAGATAATTTCTCGAACTATTTCATCAATCCAGTTTAACTGCAAATCAAAAGAGGTCAGACAATGGTAACTTCAACAATTTCTCCTGGGCGCAAGTTTTTCAATACCCATCTAGAGACGATCGCAGCCGGAAAAGTCGATGAGATGGTAGATAGAGATTACACGGAAGACGCTGTGTTAATCACCTATTTCAACGGCTTTGCTGACATGCCCGCACCAATTACAATTCAAGGTCGTGAAAACATTAAACAGTTTTTTCATAAATACATGAAAGCGATCGGTCATATCGATCTCAAGTCGCTTGATTTTACTGAGACTGAAGATACTATTTTCTTCCAGGCTAATTTCAATAACGATCTTGGTTCAGTGAATGCTGGAGATGCTTGGATGATGCGCGACGGCAAAATTGCTTATCATTTTGGTTTTTGGATTTGGGCTTAGTCTGAGCCATACTCTGTTCCTAAAACTTGCTTGCGTTCTCATCTCCTGCATAAAGGATTACTATGAAAACACCAATGGAACAACTGCTATTGTCTCCGATGAGCAAGCTCTACAAAGAGCATATCGGTTTCATTAAAGCAAAAAATGTTGAAGGATTGCTCGACCAGTATGCCGAAGATCTTTTACTAATTAGTACCCTAACTGAAGATCGCCAGCCGCTCTATATCCGTGGGCGACAGCAGCTCAAGGAATTTTTTGAAAGCCGCATCTTCAGTTTAGAAGATTTGGAAGTCTCGCTGAATCAGTGGGCAGAGACTGAGAATACGCTGATGATGGTAGAAAGTCTCAAAACTCGCAGCACTAGCGGTGAGGTCGGCAATGTTGAATTCTACGACAATTGGTATTTGCAAAATGGTAAGATTGCTATTCACTTTGCTGGAGTCATTCAGTATCCAGATAGCACGTATGCTAATGCAGGAAAGGTCGGAGCAATTCCTGCATCTCCTTTAGGTAAGCTCTATAAAGAGCATATTGGTTTTATCAAAGCCAAGAATGTCGAAGGATTGCTCGACCAGTATGCCGAGGATCTGCTACTAATTAGTACCCTGACTGAAAATCGCCAGCCGCTCTACATCCGTGGACGACAACAGCTCAAGGAGTTTTTTGAAAGCCGCATCTTCAGTTTAGAAGATTTGGAAGTCTCGCTCAACCAGTGGGCAGAGACTGAGAATACGCTGATGATGGTAGAAAGTCTCAAAACTCGCAGCACTAGCGGTGAAGTTGGTGAAATGAGTTTCTACGATAATTGGGTATTGCGTGATGGCAAAATTGCCGTTCACTTTGCTGGTGTCGTTCAATATCCCGATGGGTCATACGCATAAATACGTTTTTGTCCAGCTTTAGTAAGGATCTAAGTTATGGCTTGGCTCAAATTTTCTCAGATGGCAATCAGCTGCCAAGATCCAATTGCAACTGAAAAATTTTACACGAAATATTTCGGCTTCCAACGCGCTCGGGTCGCACCACTTGGCAAGGAACAGATTGTGTTTCTGAAATTGGGTGATATGTATCTTGAGCTGATTCAAGCAAAGGAAGAATCTCCTGCTTACCAGATTCGTAACGATGGACCCGCCTACCCAGGCTGGCGACACCTGGGCTTTCAGGTCGATAATGTCGATGCTAAGCTAGCAGAAATGGGTAAGGATGCCAAAATTTCTCTAGGACCGCTCAACTTTGATGAGTTTATCAGTGGATGGCGATCGGTTTGGATTACCGATCCAAACGGTAACATTATCGAAATTAGTCAAGGATACACCGATCAGGATAATCCGCCGTCTTTAGAGGCGAATGAAGAAGTTGCTTCTATTTACTGAAAATATAAACACTGGCACATAAGAGCAAGATAGTCAAATCAAAAGATTGTCAACTTGCATCGAAATTTCGATCCTTGCGTCAGTGTTTTTTAGTCCCTAAGCTGAAAGGCATTCTAACGAAGAATCAGAGCTTGCTTTGAGCTACTCAAGAGATGTAGGCACACTACATGAGCATCAGTTGATTTAGTTAACAGTAAAAGGAGCCACTATGGATTTACAAAATAAAGTAGCAATTGTTACGGGAGCCAGTAGCGGCATTGGAGCGGCGATCGCCAAGAGTTTAGATGCGGCGGGGATGAAGCTGTTGATTACAGCGCGATCGCCAGAAAAACTGGCAGAACTCGCCGCTCAAATGAATAATGAAACGGCGATCGTACCAGGAGAGATAACTGATTCTGAATTGCCACAACACTTGGTTGATGTAGCTTTAGAAAAATTGGGTCGTCTGGATGTTGTCATCAACAACGCAGGTGTAATGCATATGATGTCAATTGAGGATGCAGACATCGAAGCTTTGTGTAAAATGATTCGGATTAATTTTGAGGCTGTAGTGCGAATGAGCTACGTAGCACTGCGGCATTTTAAGCAACAGGGTAGTGGCTATATCATCAATATGTCTAGTATTTCTGGACTGAAAACGACTCCCAAGTTAGCGGTTTATGACGGTACTAAACACGCCTTAGAAGCTTTTACTGATTCCTTGCGGATGGAGTTGGCTGGTTCTGGTATTGGTGTTGCCACAGTTGAGCCTGGTGCAGTTGCTACTAACCTGTACGACTCTTGGAAATCGCGTGGGATGAAAGGTTATGACGAGCTGGTGCCAAACCCACTTCAAAGTGAGGATGTGGCTCGTTGCGTTCGATTTATTCTAGAGCAACCAGGTAATATTCTGATCCCTAGACTTTTAGCTGTACCAGTAGCTCAGCCAGTGTAGGTGGACTTTTACTGGTATCAACAAAAGCAGTAGGGTCTGTTTTAAAAGGTTGTAGTTTTATAAGTAGGTGAGAGTAATGCTAATATTTCTCACCTTTTAAGTATCTGGTATGTGTCAAAATTAACTTTTCCACAGGTATTTTATAGGATTTATAGGGCAAAGAACAAGTAAAATAATTATTTTTACTCTATATTTAAAGCTATTAATTTATAAAACTTTATTAACTAATAGTCATTAAATAGAAATAATAAACAGCAAAATAATTCTAACATTAAACAAAATAAAAGTCCTTGCTCTTAAATAATTTAACCGATAAATTTAAAACATAGAGTTTCACCCTTACAAATAAGGAAGAGAAACGAGAATAGACAATGAAAGCAAGTACTAACTTTACAGATATTCTAACTCAATTCCCTCAAGTTAGAACATTGTGGTCGAATGTAAATGTTACAGATTTTGGACCTTACTACGAAGCTTTACAAGCACGACTAATTGACCGTGTTTGGCATGATGAATTACTTAAGCAAGAAATACTGATCGATCCAAAAGCCGTTTTTGAAAGAGAATCAGATATTACATTTCCTGCGAATGTAGAAGTTAGAGTTTTAGAGGAACCTGAGGATACATTTTACTTTGTGATTCCTGCAACTCCGCGAGCAGAAGAGCAATGGTATCGGTACGAACAACTTGCTACTTGGTGGATGTTGGGTCATACTTGGTGGACGACATACTATTATCTTTGCGGTGCTGAGAAAGCCAGAGCTTACAGAGAGAGCTTGCAAGCATTGTGGATCGCTCGTATTTGGACAAATGAGGCTTTCCATGAGAGAATTACATCTAATCCAAAAGCTACGTTTGAAGCAGAAATGGGAGCAGTCTTTCCTCCCAATTTGAAGATTCAATCCCTACAGGAAACTTCAAATCTCATTTATTTTGTACTACCTAAAAACCCGCAAGTTAATCAACTAGACGAAAATTCTACGATGGGACAGTGGTGGCAAGTATCCCATACATGGTGGTGGTGGTTGGTTAATTTACGTTTCCGGCAGCCAGCAAAGAACACGGTGACAGGGATAGTTAGCTGAACGAAAAGCTGTTTTGCTATGTCGATCGCTTCTGCGTCTCATTTTTAGAAAAACACATTTTCAGAAAAACAATTTTATGCAAAATCTTATGCAAACTGTCATCAAAGTCAACGGCAAACAGTATACGACAGATGTTGAGCCACGGTTGCTACTTGTAGATTTTCTCCGCGATATTCTAAATCTAACGGGAACAAAGAGTGGCTGCGATACGGGACAGTGTGGTGCTTGTACAGTAATGCTGAATGGCGTATCAGTCAAAAGCTGTACAGTCTTAGCAGTTCAAGCTGATGGTAGCGATGTCATGACGATTGAAGGCGTTGCTCAAAACGGTCAACTTAGTGCATTGCAAGAAGGTTTCTGGAACATGCACGGGCTACAGTGCGGTTACTGCACGCCAGCTATGATTATGTCACTCATGGATTTATTACAAAATAACCCTAAACCTAGCGAAGCAGAAATTCGAGATTGGCTGGATGGTGTCTTTTGCCGCTGTGGTGTCTATCCAAACGCCGTTCGCGCCGTACATTATGCTGTAGAAAAAAATGCTGTAGAAAAAATGCAGATGGAATCTGTAACAGCTAAGCCGGAAACCGTAACGGCTCATGACTGTTTACCAATTGCGCGAACAGCTAATGTACCCCTAAAGGCAAAAAGTCAATGAGGAACGTTGTTGCTGATATCAAACGCTGGTGGAATCAGGGTGACTCTGTGGCACTAGCAACTGTTGTCTGCACTCAAGGCTCAAGTCCCAGAGAACCTGGAGCTGTCATGGCTGTATCGAGTAGCGGCGAGGTCGCTGGTTCTATCAGTGGCGGGTGCGTTGAAGGAGCAGTCGTTGAGGAAGCACTAGCAGCGATCGCGCTGAATCAGCCACGGCTATTAACATATGGAGTGGCTGACGAACTGGGCTTTGTGGTTGGTTTGACCTGTGGAGGCACTATTCAAGTTTTCGTGGAACCCCTCATGCAAAAGTGCTTTGGGAGCGAGCTGCCAATGAATTTTGTCTTTGATGCCATCTGCAAAGCATCAGAGCAGCCTATAGCACTCTGTACGTTAGTTGAGGGGACGAATGTTGGAGCTAAGATGTTAGTGACCGATCGCGGTGCGATCGCTGGTTCTCTTGGCAACGCAGAGCTAGACCAGGTGGTGTCTCGTAACGCTCAAAGGCTGTTAACTCAGGGATGGAAAAACTTGAGCTACTACGGTGCTAACGGCGAATGCGGGCAGGCGGATGTGGCAATTTTTATTGAGTCCTTTGTACCCCAACCGCACTTCATTGCGATCGGGGCTGTTGATTTTGCGCGATCGCTTTGCAAGCTAGGTAAGATATTAGGCTACCGAATAACCGTATGTGACGCTCGGTCTCGCTTTGCCACACCAGCACGCTTTCCTGAAGCTGACGAGATCGTGGTGAACTCGCCCGGTCAGTATCTGCAAAGCATCCAGATAGACGCTCGTACCATTATTACCGTACTCACTCACGATCCTAAGTTTGATGTTCCTGCGCTCATAGCCGCAGTACGAACACCAGCAGCTTACATTGGCGCGATGGGAAGCCGCAAAGCCACCGCAGATCGAATTCGTCGTCTGAAGGAAGCTGGACTCACTGAAACTGAACTGGCTCGGATTTGCGCCCCAATTGGGCTAGACATTGGTGCTAACTCTTTAGAAGAGACGGCTGTGTCAATTATGGCTGAAGTTATCGCGCTTAAGAGTGGACGTAGCGGCTGTAGGCTTTCTCAGACCCAACAAAAATCAATTCACGTCAAGTAAGACATGGGACAGGTTGCTATTGCTATCCTTGCTGCTGGTAGAGGTTCTCGGTTTGGCGGGAATTTTCCTAAACCTTTAGCAATGTTTAGGGGGCGATCGCTAGTTTCCTATGCTCTTAAGGCTGCTGATGATAGCGGTCTTGCCCCAATTTTACTTGTCGTCGGTTACAATTCCCAGCAAGTAGCCGCCGCAGCCTTACCAGGAGTGAGTATAGTACATAACCTACAATGGCAAAGTGGAATTGCTTCAAGTCTAAAACAAGCTCTGTGGATGTTAGAGCCGAATAAATCTATTGATGCTCTCTGTATTGGACTTGCCGACCAACCATTCGTGACGGCTGCTTGTTATCGTCGTCTCGTAGCTGCATACCATGAAGGAGCTTCTTTTGTTGTAGCTACCTATGAAGGATCTCGGCGCAACCCCGTCCTCCTTGCTCGTTCGTTGTGGTTTGATGCCATGAAACTTGAGGGGGATGAAGGAGCCAGACAGTTGATGCGAGTTTACTCAGTTGTGGAAGTCAGTTGCGATCGCATCGGTAATCCACATGATATCGATACTAAGGACGACCTTCAACAATTGGAATCTGAAGTGATTTCCAAGCACCGGACAGAGGGTTAAGCTCTGAACGATGCAATCAATAGACCTCCTGCATGAATCAAAAAATCATGGATGTCATTCTGTTGGCGAAGCCTTCCCGAAGGGTACGCAACGCAGTGTAGTGAAGAATCTCCCAGATGTTTCGCTTCGCGTGTGGATGACAATTCAAGTATTCACGCAGGAGGTCTAATGATACTAACCTAGAGTATAGAGGCGTGCTTCAGCACGAGTAAAGTGCTTTCCTAGTTTTTGCCCAAAAAGCTTTCAGCACACTACTCTGTTGGGAGAGTGCTTCTAACGCCACACCTGTTGCAAACGACTTACGACTTCACACATGGCAGAATAATTTCGCATTTAAAAATGTCCCTACTGAGAGGGATGGTTAGGGTTCATTAAGACAAAATATTTTGCCTAAAAAGAATATGATGTCTGCTCAGCACCGATTTTTGCAACACAACCCCGGAATTAAACCCATATCAATAATGTCTGATTTTGTTCCAAGTTTTTCACTTTTTTAGCTCTAAGCTAAGGTATCAAATTCAACATTCAAGTAACTGTAGTGACTATTAAGACAAAGAAACTTACAAACAGAACGGATTTCATGCCATAGCTTAGTTGTCAACGATTGCACGTACTACTTAGTTGGCTCTCCGAGCTTCTGGTAGTACGATGGCACAAACTAAAAGTAAGTAACCAAAATGCTACCTCAAGTAAAAAATGATTCCAAATCATTAATTCAATTTCATAAATCTTTATGAGAACGGTAATGCAATTAAGTCAAGCAATAGGTCTATTACGCATGTTTTCAACAATAGTAATTCTAGAACTTAGTACGTATTCAGAAAGGAATTAGAGATGGTTAAGATCGCTTCTCCAGCCGCTAATTTAGATCTTCGCGCACCTATCTTTACAACCTTAAGTAAGGGAATTGGTGTAGATTGGGTGCAACGCATCATACTAGTTTTAGTAGATTACATACTTCTATCTCTGGCATGGCATACCACCCAGACTCGAATGGCACTAAGAAAAGCGAAAAGTAAGGTGTGTTAAGCATTACAAGCGTTAATAGCAGAGAGGTGGGCAGGGGGAT
>NZ_RSCK01000134.1:0-12549 GCF_003991895.1 Chroococcidiopsis cubana SAG 39.79 | reverse complement strand
ATGACCCACATCAACGTATTTGCCGCTCACAAAGCCAAGTCAGGCTATCTTTGGGCTTAGAAAGTTTTAAAGTCCCATTATTAGATGTAGAAACTCAACTTAAATGGTTGCGAGAAATTGGTTTTACAGATGTTGATTGTTATTGGAAATGGCTAGAGTTGGCTTTATTAGTAGGGCGCGTTAAATAATGTACCCTGCTGGCGCGATCGCTACCAACGTCTGTGCAGAAAGATAGAATGGGCGAGAGGAACACGTCACGGAATCTTAAGTGATGGAAACAAAACAACTAGGGAATACTGGTGTCACCATCAGCGCTATCGGTCTAGGTGGAATGCCAATGTCATTGAGTAGCAGACCACCGGAAGCACAAGCGATTGAGACTATTCATCGCGCTCTCGATTTAGGTGTAACTTTGATTGACACAGCTGATTCTTATTGCAAAGACGAGTCAGATAAACACCACAACGAGCGTTTAATTCATCAAGCGTTGCAACAATATCAGGGTGATGCGAGTAATGTAGTTGTTGCTACCAAAGGCGGTTTAATGCGTCCTGGCGGAAGTTGGACGCGCAATGGTAATCCAGACCACTTGCGGGAGACAATTCGGATTAGTTTTGAGGCTTTTGGGGGAGAAAAACCGATCGAGCTGTGGCAATATCACGCTCCAGATCCAAACTATACAATCGAGGAATCTCTCACACCTGCCAAAGAAGCCGTTGCAGCGGGAACGATCCGGTATGTTGGTGTTTCTAATTTCTCTGTAGAACAGATTAAACGCGCTCGCGACGTAGTTGATATCGTCTCCGTTCAAAACCAATATAATCCCTGGCAGCGACAACCAGAGACAGATGGAGTATTAGAATATTGCGAACGTGAAGGTTTGACTTTCTTGCCTTGGAGTCCTTTAGGGGGTAGCCGTCGTGTTGCTAGCTTGCCAGACATTCCCGCGATCGCTCAATTAGCTAAAACGAAGGGTGTCTCTGTCTACGCGATCGTCTTAGCATGGCTGCGGGCAAAATCCCCTTGTGTAGTGCCTATTCCTGGTGCGAGTAAAGCTAGTAGTATCGAAGATTCTGTCAAATCTGCCCAAATTCAACTATCTTCAGATGAAGTAGAGCAAATCGATCGCGCTACAAGTTAACTTACAAAGTATGAAAGACATTCAGCGTCGGCAAGCAACGCAGGCAGATTATGATTTTTTGCATGACTTGCACCAGCAGACTTTTCGGCTGTATGTCGAACAAACCTGGGGCTGGGACGACCAACAGCAAGTAGAGTTGTTTCGTCAGTCCCACCAAAACCTAGACGAGTCGCCTTTTGAAATTTTGTGTCTTGAGGAAAAAGAAATTGGTTGTATTGCGATCGAGGATAAAGGCGATTTTCTCTTGCTTGACTACATTGCCATATTACCTGATTATCAAAATAGAGGGTTGGGTACTCAATTAATTGGCGAACTTTTAGAATTAGGTAAAAGTAGAGGAATTCAGGTGCGCCTTAACGTTATTAAAGTAAATCCCGCCAGAAAGCTTTACGAACGATTGGGATTTCAGGTTGTCGGTAGCGACGAATATCGCTACTATATGACAGCTTGAGACGTTCCGTAGAACGCCTCTACAACTACACATCGTAAATCAGACATTCAAGCGATTCTGGATACTCTATACAGTAGAGATCGAGACTATTTCTTTGTTGAGCCGCTTCACGATGGCTTCTTTCTGCTTGTAATTCTTCCACAATGTCCCACGCTACTGCGCATTCGCTAGAACTGTCACCTGAAGTTTGGCACGCAGCACGCGCTTCTTCTAAAGCTTGCACGATCGCTTTTTCTAAAGAATTGCTAATTTCGTTTCCCGCGATCGCAGTAGCCATTGTAGTGACTTGGGAGGGACGATCTGTTGCCTGAGTCATAAAAATCTCCTGTTTAGCTTTTCAGCCTTGATTCCGCTGTGCTTGTCTTTCTCGCTCCCTCAAAGTTGGTAACTCTGAAGTATTTCCTTTTCTAATTTAGGCATGAGAAGACCAGCTGCCAGTGAGTAAAACCGTAATTTTAAGCATCGGTTTTTACTGCCTATATCCTAGATCGATTTTTCTAGATGCTGTGGTTTTGCTTATAATTTTTTAGTTTATTTTTTCGTACATTAATCTTAGACTTCTAATATTTTAAGCATTTAATTAAATATTCTTATGACTTAAAAAAAATGTTTACAACTTTTGTTAAATAAATTATAGTATTTGCCTTAGGAAATGCTCAAAATTAATAGAATTGTCAGCGTACTTATTTTGTAGCTAGCATAACACTAATAGTAAATAAATCGTTTGAAATACATTCGTAGGGGCGCACAGCTGTGCGCCCCTAAATATCTTATGTACCCCATCCAATTGAGAATCGCTATATCTATTTTATAAAGATAGAATAATCTAAAGTAGATACGCAAACAGTAACTCCCAATAAAAAGTATAATTCATAATATCAAGCCGCTCAGAATACAATCGCATTCTAAGCGGCTGAATGATTAACATATAGTTAGATATAAAAGACGACTCTAAACGTGAACTACCTCAGACCGTTCTGATGGAGGGTTTCGCCTCCCCTTGGTAGTAACGAAGTGGAGGAAGCGATAAAAACTCCACACCGTTTAGAACTGATATTGACACTGTCCATTTGCCTGACATCGCTCTCCTTCAGCTAATGGCTCTGGGTCACAACGGCGTAACCCCCATCCAGTGCGTTCTTTTATTATCTACAGTTATTAGAATAGCGATTCCAGAAACGGTAGCGATCGCACCATAGTAAGAGTTTCTACTCATTAATAAGTTAGAGCCTACTCATTCACTTTTTTCTATCCAGAAGCAGTTGTCAGGGAGCAGGGAGGAAGAGAGCTGCTCTTGAGCTGAGGAAGCGCAAGGTTGCTGAGGGAGCAAAAATACCACTTACTACACCCCACTTACTACACCCTACACCCCTGCTCCTGAGCGCACCACGCACCACGCACCACGCACCACCCAACTACCAACTACCAATCACAACATAATCAACCCTTGTCTTGCTCCTAAAGTCACGGCTTCTGTACGGCTGCTGGCGTTGAGTTTGCTAAAGATAGAGGAAACATGAAACTTAACCGTATGCTCCGAGATTCCTAAACGCTTGGCGATCGCCTTATTCCCCAACCCCTCAGCTAGCATTCCCAAAACTTCAATTTCGCGGGAAGTTAATGCTTGTAGTGGTGTCGTTGCTTCTACAACTCGTTCGCTCATTGGTAAAAGAGTAAGGAGAAGATCGATCGCATCGGCGTGCAATACAACTAATCCACTTGCAACAGCTTCTACAGCTTGTAAAATCTCTTCTGCGGATGCCGATCGCGGTAAGATGGCTTTGACACCAGAACGAAGCAGTTCGGGTAGGCGATCTCGATCCTCAGTGTCGATAAGAATGGCGATTGGTAATTCTCCTACTTCTGATAATGCAACTAATTTTTCACTGACAGGCTCTCCTTCTGGTAAACTCAGCTCGATCAGAACTACATCAGGGTTATGAGTTGCGATCGCCGCAGCTAAGGTAACTGGATCGGCAGAACTACCAATTGTCAATAAATCGGGATTTGTCCGCACGATACTCTCTAAACCCGCACGGACAATCGGATTAGTGGCAGCAACCAGAACCCGCATCACGCCGCTACTGCTCCCGACTTATCTGGAATTTGGATTTGCGCGATCGCCGATTTGCCAGCACGAATCAAATTGAGTTGCAGTAAATCTCCTGGGGAAAACTGCCAAAGAACTTCGGCTAAATCTGAAATGTCAGTGAAACCTCGTCCGGCTACTCCTGTTAATACATCGCCAGTTAATAATCCAGCAGATTCAGCTAAACTATCTGCTTGTACTGCCAAAATTAATAAACCTAACCTGCGCCTGTATCTCCGTCCGATTGCCACAGGCTGGAGAGTCACTCCTAGATAAGGTTTAACTGTACCACGCCGTAAGAAACGCTCTACTATATTGCTAGGTATAGCTAAGCCTAAACCACCTGCGATCGCGGTGTTGATCCCGATAACTTTACCTTGAGTATCGGCAAGAGCGCCACCAGAGTTCCCAGAACGCAAGCGAATATCTGCTTGTATCCAGGTTCCAGTTTGATTTTTGCCAGTTTGATTTTTGGAACTGACTGTGTGAATAATTCCAGTTGTTAAAGCATTTGTTATACCTAGTGGATTACCAACTGCGAACACCATCTGACCGACTCGCAGCGTGTCAGAATCTCCAATCGGAGCAGCTGGTAGATCGGTAGCATCAACCTTCAATACAGCTAAATCTTGTAGGCGATCGCGGTTAGTACATACAGCGTCGAGTACCCGATTGTCTGCCAGTTTGACTGTAGGGCGATCGCTCCTAATGACGTGAGCATTCGTAATAATGACACCATCAGCTTGCCAAATTACACCAGAGCCGCCGCCAAATCTTCGGTCTTGTATCTGTACGGTAGAACGGCTCAAAGCTGCGGCAACACTTGCTAGTTCGTCATTTAGTGTAGTCATATCAACGTTCTCCAATCGCGATCGGTACTGTTAATAACGCGCCGCCTCGAATCACTTGTGCGTTGAGGGTTTTACCTACAGACTCCGAGCCGAGCATTGCTTGCACGTCTCCGGTGTCGGCGATCGCTCTACCATCAAGGGAAATAAGTACGTCGCCAATGAATACGCCAGCGCGATCGGCGGGACCATCGGATTCGATATTGACGACGATTACGCCTCCGTTACTGGATAAGTTCAACGCATTTTTCAGATTGTCGGGTAGTAACACGGGCTGCATTCCCAAACCCAAATAACCCCTGGCAATTTTGCCTTTTTCCAATAAGGTGTCAATAACGCGGTTAACAGTCGCAACAGGTATAGCTAGCACCATATTACGAGGACCAACAGTATTGATACCGACAACACTACCTTTCGCATCTACCAATGGACTGCCAGAAAAACCAGGATAAAGTGATAAATCTAATTTGAGCAATCCTTCAGTCTGTTTGCCACACCAATCTCGTTGTGTAACACCAATACCTTTGGCGCTAACAACTCCCCAGCTAGCACTTAAACCGCTCTCACCAGGACGTGCTACAGCTAACACTAAGTTTCCAACTTGCAAAGTACCGCTATCGCCAATTTCTGCTGTAGGTAATTGGACATCTGGTATTCTGAGTACAGCTAAATCCGTGCTGGAATCTCGACCGATTAAAGTTGCAGCTACCGTGCGATCGTCTGGTAGCCTGACAGCAATTTCCTCATCCCGCCTTACCGTATGTTCGGCAGTAACGATGATACCATTGCGCCAGTGAACGCCAGTGGAAGGAATACGGTGACGTGCATTTACAGCAACAACGGCACGACCTGCCCGTTCGACTGCATCAGCTAAATTATTGGAAAGTGCTAGCAAAGTATTACTCTCAATTGATTGCGACTCCATATCATTTTTCCTTTTAGCAAGTGGTCATTTGTCATTTGCCATTTGTCGCTGCTCCCTACTCCCTGCTCCCTTTCTTCTCAACAACTGATTACTCATCATCATGCCGAACTGATACTATGGATGACATCAGAAAAATGGGGAGAGGAAGACCTAGAAAAATGGCTAGGAACTATATCTGTAAATAAAAAAGCTGCCGTTAGTACGGACAGCTCTTGGTTACTTATTCAAATTCGGTCAGCGTTTCTCAGTAGGTTAAATAGTTCTATTCTGTAGTTAAGACTTAAAAAATCTAGTGAAATAGCTGGCAAATAGCAATTAATTTTTCAGCTTAAGCTTATTTTGAAATACGTTGTTAGCTGACGTATTTGAAGTAGCTTCCACCAATATTAACTGATTCTGGTGTGGTTCCGTGCAAAATAGCGATAAGTTCTTGCGTGCCAGGATTGTTAGCAAATTCAGCATAAATTCCCGTTCCTTGTAGGAGTAAATCGCTTGGTGCTGCACCTAAGCTGTAGGTGACTTGTGTTTGCATAAATGATGGTCCAGATGTGTCAATACTTCTTAAAACGATCGTATCTTCAAGAGGATTGAAGTCTGTAATGAGAGCGTAATCGTTATTGCCAGCAAATCTGTAAGATGTACCTGCGCCATCACGCCCAGCACCACCTTCAAGCCTGAAGGTATCTGCTCCTGCACCTCCCGTCAAGACATCTATTTCATTAGCACCGCGACTAACTGAACTACCAATGTATGCACCTCCTCCAGCACCATCAATGATGTCGTTTCCTTCTCCTCCATCTAAAACATCGTTGCCAAATCCACCAATTAAGTTATCGTTGTTTCCATCTCCAAACAAAACATCGTTACCGTTGAATCCGTATAGAGTATCGTTACCTGTTCCACCATATACAGTGTCGTCTCCGTAACCGCCATCTAGTAAGTCATTGCCCGATCCGCCTTTCAATCTATCGTTACCGTTGCCTCCCCATAGAGAGTCATCTCCATCTCTACCGTAAAGTTTATCGTTGCCATCGTAGCCGTAAATAAAATCGCTCTCAGCAGTATCGAGACTGCCGGAAAGTTTGTCATCGGAAAATGTTCCTTCAATAGTTGCCATGTTCTTTGCTCCTCTTACCAGATTTGTTTGATTATTTGTAGATTGGTTGAAAAATT
Organism: Chroococcidiopsis cubana SAG 39.79; assembly: GCF_003991895.1. Classification (NCBI taxonomy): domain Bacteria; kingdom Bacillati; phylum Cyanobacteriota; class Cyanophyceae; order Chroococcidiopsidales; family Chroococcidiopsidaceae; genus Chroococcidiopsis; species Chroococcidiopsis cubana. The sequence goes on along the minus strand of NZ_RSCK01000134.1, from coordinate 5,922 downwards.
TTCTCTGTCAGACTGACTAGCTGAAGACAGAGAAGTTCAATCCAATAATTACAACCTAACTTTGCAGCTTGCCGCTGTCTTGAGAAGGATTACCGCACAACTTGGTAAAAAAAGTTACTTTGAAGCTCTCGTAGCGATCGCCATCGGCAATGGTGCTTATTGCAACTATTTTCATTAAAAATCTGTTGCCCAAACAGCTCGTAGCTTTGCTAGAGCTTAGATTTGGGTAGCGAAACCACTTGAATATAATTTCATTTAAAAAGTTTATTTGGCTGTATTTGCTATCGTTATAATTAATTTTCTTACCTAAATAATATTAAAAATATATTATTAATAATTTTTTAATAATATTTTTATATTTGAGCAAATCGCCAATGAATGGTATTATCTTATCGTCTCTCTTTGTTTTTGTCTATCTCTTTATAAAGCAGAGAAGAACTTAGCTGTACTTCATTTATTATTATGCCGCAATTGTGCAGATTTGGTGCAGTTTTATTGCAGTTTTATTGCAGCTATTTTTGCGGAAAGTACAATCTTCTAGGTAGAAGCAACCTTTATCAGAAATTCATAGTTTTATCTCAAGAACTATAGCAGAAATACTCAAGACTCGCTCCGAAACAGGAGGAATGAAATGTCGCCTGCGTTACTCAACGCGATAACAACAGTACAGCTATACCACTTAGGGCTACAAAAACCCCTAAAATTGCTCTAAGACTGATTCTTTCTCCCAAGCAAACAGCTATAGGAATGACAAATAAAGGACTGGTATTGCTCAGCGTGAGGGCAACTCCTACAACTGCAAACTTGACTGCTACCTGTTGCAGCCAGATTCCTAAGTAAGTGCCAGCAAAAGCAGCAATGCAAATTGCTACCATAATCTTTGCATTTATGCTTTTGAACTCAAAGCGCCTGTGGTGCTGCCTCTGCCATCCCCAGGGTAACAAAACCAATACGCCGCCACACAATCGCAATAAAGCTGCCCATAAAGGACTAATATTGCTGGTAGTTAGTACGATCTGAGAAATGACAGCACCACTAGCAAGGGCGATCGCGGCTAAAATCCCAAAACCAACACCTCGTTGTATGCGTGTATGCCTTTCTCCTAAATTTGGTACTCGTTCTGTAACTACCCAAGCCACACCTAGAATAGTTAGTAGAATGCCGCACCACGCACTCATGCTGAGCTGTTCTTGCAGAAAAATCAATGCCAAAATTGCTGCAAGAGGAGGTGATAAAGTCTCCATTAACAAGGCGCGTCTAGCACCTAAGTAATTTAAAGCAAAGAAGAACGCTGTATCTCCAATCCCAATTCCTAAAACCCCACTGAGTAGAAGTAAGCCTAAAGTAGTAGGAGTAACATCTGAAAATGTTGATTTTTGTACCAATAGCGTACAAACAAGTAAGGCGATCGCGATCGCGCCTTTGAGAATATTTAATTCTAGTGGTGGAATACGTTGTCCGATGCGTCCGTAGATAACTGAAGATATTGCCCACAAACAAGCAGCTGTTAGCGCCGCCAGCTCACCTAAAAAATCTGTCTGCAAGATTGCAAAAAAGTTATTAAAAATACTGAACAACTCTTTTTAATGTTTTAGATAAAATACTATAACGCCTTTTTCAGGTTAGCACTCAAAGTACTTTAGTGCTAATTTTTGTCCGTTACTTTTTAGCACTCAAGAGCCAACAGTGCTAATTTCTTAACTTAATATTTCTCATGATATAGCTCATTCTCCGCCTTTTTTCGGATGTCAACTCACCTGAATTACAGCTATAACAATTGCTAATAATAAGGACTATTAAGTGGCTAGTGGCTGGCGACTAGAAAAGAGCTTAGCTACCGAGCGCTGACAACTAACAACTGATAACTGATATTAGGAGATCGAGATGGAATATACATTTGAAATTGTAGGGGTGTCGCCGATTCTCTACTTTTTTCAATATCAACAGCAAGTCGTACAAGTTCCTCAGTGTCGAGGAGTAGAGTATTTAGGAGCATACAAATGTACCTTGGATGCTTTTTTAAAATCGATAGAAACTATTCCCTGCAAACAAGATTGGAATTTAGAGCAAGTCATCGATACCGTCGTTAGTTTTTGGATGCGTAACTCAGACACGGTTCAGTATTGGAAATCTCGTTTTGACGATGCTGGTGGCAAAGATAATTTATTAGTAGCAAGAGTAGCAGACGTTAATGGTTTAAAGGCAGAGTTTGAAGCGTTATTGAGTGACGGATAATCGATATTACCAACAACCAAAAACTAACTACTTACTACTTACTTTCCCAGCGCAATAGTCTTGGGAGTTGGGATAAATCGAGGGCGTAGTTCAAAGCCCACAACACAATATTGACAAGTAATAAATTCTTTATCCAAAGCAGTTCATCAGTTGGACTTAGTAGTGTCATGCCTTCATACAGCTGCCAGATACGATAAGGCAAGTAAAGATAAGGAACCATGACCCACACAACAGTATGAAAATATCTCAGGGTGACAATTTCGGAAAGAATTTGCAGACCCAGCATGACTAAGTATGGTATCAGTACAGTTAAAATGCTGGAGTAGCCCTGCCAAATTCCCCACAGCAAAGCGGCTATTGGTAGCAATAATCCGATAATCTGTACCGTACCAAACCATATTTTGAACCACTCAGGCAGTGGTTCGGGAAGATAAAAAGGTTTTGAGTGTCTCCACGCCCAGCCAACGAGGGCAAAAAAGGACGTGGCGATCGCAAAAAACAGCAGGTTCTCGAACAGGAGGTAAACTTCTGTAGACATCTGCAAGCTAGAGAATAAACAACGAGCGATCGCGCTTGTTTGTACTTTCTTGTTTGTATTTTAGCGGATAGTATCTCTAGCAAGAATGCGATCGCTCGCGACACAGAACTGCAAACGACGATTTTATCAGCAATCAGCCGATTGATAGCTCCATGACACAACTGTTACCGACCAAGCTTAACGTGCGATCGCCAACTTGTGCTTGCTCCAAGCAATTCTTGAGTTTAGAAGCTAAAACTTGCACGTTTGGTTCGTCCAACAGACCCAAATGCGTACCAGGTATTTCATGGATCTCGACTCCTGGCTCGACAAAGCTATTCCAACCGCGATCGGGTGTAGAGTAACACCATCTCAAAACTTCTTTACTCGTAAACAGAGCCACTCGACCGGAGTAACTTTGCGGAACGTAATCTACCATTGTTGCCTGCTTTAGCGCCTCAATTAGCACCATATCGTAAGGGTTGGCATTTTCAGATAAAGCGTAGTTGTTCCACAGGTCATATTTACTGCTTTGTTTGCCAGTCAACAGCGAGTGTATCCAATCTAACTTTTGCAGAAAATAAGTTTGTTTTTCTGGTAGCGGCAACCGGCAAAGAGTATGCAAGTAAGTATAAATTGTGCGAAATAGCGAGGGATTGTGAATAAATAAACGGGGGCTGTAAGTATCGAACATGGCGAGTAAAGCCACTTCCTCACCCTGCGCTTGTAACTGTCGCGCCATCTCAAAAGCTACCGTACCTCCACTGGAAAAGCCACACAACAAATAAGGACTATTGGGCTGAACTGTCCGCATTTCTTGAATATAATCGGCTGCCATGTCTTCAACTTTGGTGTGAGGGTTTTGTTTACCATCTAACCCCCGTGCTTGCAATCCATAAACAGGTTGTTCCGAACCTAAATGACGAACTAACTTTTGGTAGCCGAGAACGTTTCCCCCCAGCGCGTGGATGCAGAATAAAGGAGATCGATCTCCGTGAGGCTGAATTGCCACTAATGAAGACCAAGAAACTAACTGTTGCGGTTGACCGAGTATATTGGCTAGTTGCTCGATTGTTGGTGCTTGAAACAAAGTTGCTAAGGGAAGTTTTATGCCAAACTTACTTTCGATTTGGGTAAATAGCTGTACGGCTAACAGCGAATGTCCTCCTAGCTCGAAGAAATTATCGCTGACTCCAATTGATTGAATACCTAGAACTTCCGACCAAATTTGGGTTAACTGGAGTTCCACGGCGTTGCTAGGAGCAGCAAAAGCCTTTTCTAGGTCGGGTCGATCGCGATCGGGAATTGGCAAAGCGCGACGGTCTACTTTACCGTTAGGAGTGAGTGGGATTTCGGCGATCGCCACGAAAGCAGCAGGAACCATGTACTCTGGTAATCTTTCCTGAAGGAAACGCCGCAGTTCGCTTGTAGCAGGTGCAGGCTGATGTCCTACGACATACGCCACTAATCGCTTATTTCCTGGCTCGTCTTCCCGTACCAGGATGACAGTTTCTCTCACTTGTGGATGTTGTGCCAGTACGGTTTCAATTTCTCCCAACTCGATCCGAAAACCGCGAATTTTAACTTGATGGTCGATGCGACCGAGAAATTCAATGTTGCCGTCTGGGAGATAGCGGGCTAAGTCTCCCGTCTTGTAGAGTCGTGCTGTTGGATCGTCGCTAAAGGGGTCGGGAATGAATCTTTGTGCAGTGAGTTCGGGCTGATTTAAATAGCCAGAGGCAAGACATTTGCCACCAATATGTAACTCTCCAGCCACGCCAACCGGACAGGGATTGAGATAAGAGTCGAGAATGTGGTAGCGGGCATTTTGAATTGGTTTGCCGTAGGGAATGCTCACCCAATGCGGCTCGACTGTTTGAATTGGATAAGAATTAGACCAGACTGTGGCTTCGGTTGCTCCGCCGAGACTAATGACTTTAACTCCTGGGAATGTAGCTTTGAGTGTGTCTGGTAACTTTACTGGTATCCAATCACCACTCATAAATACTAACCGCAGTTGGGGATGGCGATCGCCCCATTCAATCTTGGGGAAAAAAGTAGCGAGTTGTTGCAGTGCAGGTGGTGCAGAGTCCCAGAACGTAATTGGTTCGTCACGCAATATGCGCAACAAAGCTTCTGGATCTTGTACGTCACGGTTAGGTACGACTCGAATCGATCCACCTGCGGCTAAAAGCCCGAAAATGTCATAAACTGACAGGTCGAAGCACAAAGATGTGACGAATAAAACTCTATCGGAAGAGTTGACGGCAAAAGTTTTGTTTACCCACTGAATCAAGTTGATGACGGGTTGATGGCGAACTACAACTCCTTTCGGCGTTCCGGTGGAACCAGAGGTAAAGATTACGTAGGCGACATCATCTGAGCTAGCGGACAGGGGTAAGTTGTCGGTAGGGAGTCGATCCAGATCTGCACGCAGCCAAATTTGGCGATCGAATATTTTCTTTGTATCTTTTGTAGGGGCGCACGGCTGTGCGCCCCTACCAATGTCACGTTTTTCAGCATCCAAACAAATTAAGTGTTGTAGCGCGGGAAGTTGAGATTGAATCTCGTCAAGATTTGGTAGCAGTGAAGTTTGCGTTACCAGACAATCGATCGCCAGTGAAGAAAGCAGTAATTGAATGCGTGCTTTGGGAAAGCTGGGTTCGAGCGGTACGTATGCACCCCCCGCTTTCAAAATCCCCATGACTGCTACGACTGTCTCTAGCGATCGCTCTAAATATACGGCAACCAGAACTCCTGGTTTTACGCCTAATTGCTGTAAGTGTCGTGCTAATTGATTGGCTCTCCAGTTCAGTTCTCTGTAGGTGAGTTGTCGATCTTCAAAAACAACGGCAACGGCTTCGGGTGTCAGTTCTACCTGTGCTTCAAATAGCTGATGGATGCAAAGCTCTTGGGAAAAATCTGTCTCCGTGTCGTTCCATTCCCGCACGATGCGATCGCGTTCTGCTGTTGTCAACAGGGGCAATTCTCCAATGCACTGCTCGGGGTTTGTTGCTATGCTCGACAGCAAAGTTTGCAAATGTCCTAGCATTCGCTCAATTGTTGCATCGTCAAATATTTGCCGATCGTACTTACTACCTAGAGCAGAGATTGGTTAACATAGAAAGGTAGCTAAGTCTGGAATCAGCCATGAAACTCAAAGACGCTCG
>NZ_RSCK01000133.1:0-12585 GCF_003991895.1 Chroococcidiopsis cubana SAG 39.79 | reverse complement strand
TCAAGTCTCTGTTGAAGATCGACGTGGCTGGTTTACTCATTGCTGTTATTGTACCTCAGTAGACTAGAAAATGCTCTATATTTCAGAATATTAGTTATTTGAACTAATAAGAACAATTTTAATTTTTAGTTAAACAGATCTTAATTATAAAACCGTATATTCACTGAGGTATAGCTAATTTAATGGTTGGTTTACTTATCAATTAGTTCTACTACAAATTCATCGCCAATTACCTATTACCATTTGAGGGATGAAAATATGTTGCGTCTTTCTCGCTTAATCGTGCTAGCATCAGCAGTTGTAGCACTAGTTGGTGCATATAAGGTGGATGCACAGCGATCGCTAGCCGATACATTAACAGGAAAACCGCCAATTGTTATCGGACACAGAGGTGCAAGCGGCTATCGTCCAGAGCATACTTTAGCAGCATATGAGTTAGCGATCGCGATGGGTGCTGACTATATCGAACCGGATTTGGTTTCTACTAAGGATGGCGTTCTAATTGCGCGGCATGAAAATGATATTACCGGGACAACAGATGTCAGCGATCGTCCTGAATTTGCCAAGCGCAAAACGACTAAAACCATTGACGGTATAGAATATACAGGATGGTTTACCGAAGATTTTACCTTAGCAGAAATTAAAACTCTTAGAGCTAAAGAACGCATACCCGAATTGCGTCTAGGTTCGGCACAATTTGACGGACTTTATGAAGTACCAACTTTGCAAGAAGTTATCGATTTGGCTAAACGCAAAAGTATTGAAACTGGCAGAGTTATCGGAATTTATCCCGAAACAAAACATCCTACTTATTTCGATTCTATCGATCTATCTTTGGAAGAACCTCTAGCCAAAGTCTTAAGACAGAATAATTTAGATGATGCTGACGATCCAGTATTCATTCAATCTTTTGAAACTGCAAATTTAAAGCAATTAAACAAATTAGTTGACGTGCCGTTGGTACAATTATTCGATGAAGCTGATGCCAAACCTTACGATTTTGTTGTCAGTGGCGATTCGCGTACCTATGGCGATCTAACATCTCCTGAAGAATTAGAAAAGATTGCTGAATATGCAGATGGAATTGGACCTTTTAAAAGATTAATTATTCCCAGTGAATCTGTGGATGAAAATGGAGATGGCAAGCCAGATGATGTAAATGGCGACGGACAACTTAGCGAAGCTGATAGACGTTTGGCAACAGAACCAACATCTTTAGTCGATGACGCACACGCCGCAGGTTTACTCGTCCATCCGTATACTTTCCGCAACGAATCCTTCTTTTTAGCGATCGACTACGACAATAACCCAGAAGCCGAATACGAGCAATTTTTCCACTTGGGTGTAGATGGCTTATTCAGCGACAACCCAGATACCGCTTTTGTCGTCCGCAACCGTGTTGCTTGTGGAATGCAAAATCCAAAGTACAGCCAACAAAGTAGAAATCGCCGGGTTTGGAATTCTGGGGGTACGGGAAATCCCTGTCGGTAATATGTCACGCAAAGACGCAAAGGCGCAAAGAATGCTTAGCGTCTTCGCGTCTTGGCGCGATCTTTAAAGCGTGAAATAGAAAGTTGCACCCTCTCCCACCTTACCTTCCGCCCAAATTTGTCCCCCATGACGGTGAACGATCCGTTCGACGGTGGCTAATCCAATTCCAATACCAGGAAATTCAGCAGGTGAATGCAAGCGTCCAAACGCTACAAAGAGTTTGTCAGCATAATTTTGATTGAAGCCTGCACCGTTGTCGCGAATAAAATACACGACGCGATCGTTTTCTGGCTGTAAATTAAATTCAATCCGAGGATGGTTTTGATTTGCTGTATATTTCCAGGCATTACTGAGCAAATTCTCTAGCAGCACGCGCAACAGTCTAGTATCTCCAGTGACAATTATTTCTGAGGCGATCGCCCATGTAATTTGTCTTTCTGGTTGTGTTTCCTGAAGCTTGGCAGCGATTTCGGTGGCTAATTCACTTAAATTGACTTCCGTGCGTTGCAACTCGCTACGGTTCACCCGCGATAAAGCTAACAAGCCTTCTATGAGTTCGCCCATCTGCTGAGTGTTACCGCGAATGCGCTGGAGATAATCTTTACCGCGATCGTCTAGCTTGTCTGTGTAACGACTGAGTAATATCTGACTAAAGCCATCAATTTGTCGCAATGGCGCTCTCAGGTCGTGGGAGACTGAATAAGAAAATGCCTCTAACTCTTTGTTAACGGCTTCAAGTTCGGCTGTGCGATCGCTAACGCGGCGTTCTAAGCTTTGATTTAATTCTCTGATTTCTTGCTCGGCTCGTCGGCGATCGCTAATATCAGTAAAGGCAACGATAGCATAGACAATATTGCCACAATCCTCTCGAATTGGCGTAGCGCGGACTTCAAGGTGAAGAACGTTACCATCTCGATGCAGCGATAAATCGTCAACAATAACGGTTTCGCCTTTTAATGCCCGCATCATTGGTAATTCTTCAGTCGGGTAGGGGCGATCGCCGCGATAGACCTGATAAAATTTCACTAATTCCTCTGATGTCGCATCTGAAATAATGTTGCCGAGTAGATGCTGTGCTGTTTGATTGGCGTAAGAAATTTTACTAGTTGAATCGTGAACGATTACGCCCACGGGTACGGCTTCTAAAAATTGATGCAATTGCCTTTCGCTAGCTGATAGCGCTACATTCAAGTCTTGCATCTCGGCAAAAGACTTTTGCAATTCTACTGCCATACTGTTGAAGGATTTAGCCAGTTCGCCAATTTCATCCGAACGTCCGAGTTCTTCTACGGTTTTATCCCATTCTCCATTGGCGATATGTTTAGCACTAGTATTTAGGCGTTGAATTGGTTTGGCAATCCATCGAGTTGTAAAAATTCCAATTATGACTGCTACGAGTAAAGCCACGACACATAGTACAATTGTTGTCCGAGTCGTGGCGTAGATATCTTCCATGAAATCGGCTTCTGGTATGACTGCGACTATCAGCCAGTCAATCCCCCAACTATCTTGAAAAGGATGTATGTCTACAAAATATCGTTGGCGATCTTGGCTAAATTCTAGCCGTTGTGGGCGATCGATATTTATAAATTTGTGCGAGTTTGTCGTTAGATATCGCGCCGTAGATCGAACTAAGAGATTTTTACTTTCTGATGCTTTGAGGCGTTGCAATTTGCCTCCTTGTACGATAGAGAATGGCTGATAATTATCTGAAGATGCTACCAGCAAACCAGAGCGATCGAGGATAAAAATTTGTCCCGATTTACTAATTGGGATATGGTGTAGATAATTGCTAATTCTTGAGAGTTTTAAAGGAGTATCTAAGACTCCAAGTAAATTTCTGTTTTGGTCGTAAACTGGTAAGACTGCATCGATCGCCATCTCTTTTTGATTGAACCAAATATAAACAGGACTCCACGCAGCTTTACCCTTTTGAACTGCTTCTTGATACCAGGGGCGAGTTCGAGTTCTTGGATCGTAATATGGAGTGACTTGAACGAGTTTTCCTCGCTGTCCTTGACTGTTGACTGTATATGTATAATATTTGGGATTGGATGGATCGTTGACAACTTCAATATGCAGCCTGCCATCTGTGAGGCGATCGATCCCGACATACTCTCCTTTCTGATTTCCCCAAGCTGTATAGGGAACGATCTCAAACGACTGCATTTGGTTTAATAATAAGCTCTCAAATTCAGCTAAAGGTGCTGTTCCTAGACTCTCTTCAATGACGTTTTGATTGACTTGATTGAGTAGATGTGGTGTTTGTAAATAAGTTTTTAGTTGTAGGTAAAGGCGTTCGGCAATCTGAGTTTGCAATCGTTCGGAAAGATCGTTGACTGCCCTTTGTCCATTTTGAAACGAAAGATTCCCTACCAATCCTACTATTGCAATAACTTGCAACACAAAAGCAGTTAGAAGGAGATTTTGTAAAGAAGTCTTACCTAAGACTTGGGTAAGGAATTTATACAGAAAGCGCATAGAGTTCTAAGCTGGTTGCCCGATCGAAGCCGCGATCGCGCTGTGGCGATCGTCATTCACAATTGCATTGTTGACTTACTCTTCTTAGATTTACAATTAGTAACTAAAAGCTATTTACGGAAAATTAACTATTAATAATTATAGAAATAGAGATTTTCTTAACATATATTTTATTACACTAATTAATATTAAATTCAGCAACCGCCTCTGTTGTCAGACAATGGGTATAGTCTTCATGATGTCAAGCTTTTGCAATATTTTGTATACTAGGCAATGTCACGCAAAGACGCAGAGGCGCAAAGGATACTTCGCGGCTTTGCGTCTTGGCGCGATCGCAAACAAAAGATGTCATTTAGGTAAGAAATCGATTATCCTCTATCTAGCTACAATTTGGAGGAGATGGAGATGAGGATCTGGATAGCCTGCTTTTTCATCCTGTTTGCGATCGCTCAGTTATTCGACTGGATGAAACACTTGTCTTTACCGTTGCCTATTTATATATTGGGAGGCTTGTTTTTAGCGATCGGTTCAAATTCTAACAAAAGCATTTTTGGTAAAGTTATTGACGATCTACTAGCTGATGCTGGCTATCCTGGCGATCGATCTGGATCGGATAGTGGCGATCGTTTTTTAGATGAAACAAAATCGTAATCAGTTGTTAGTGACTAGTGGCTGGTGACTAGATACTAAGAATTTAGCTACGCACCACACATCACTCTCTAGCTTGTTACTCGCTGTCTCTATCAGTTTAAAAAACTCATAAAAATAGAAATATTTGTCATAAATGTAACTACAGTACCAATAATGACTCCTTTCATTCTGCCCCACTGTTGCGTGCGTTTTAACCACAAAATAATAGGAATTGCATAAAATAATTGCCATATTCCTAAATAGAATCCTACTAAAATTGTATTTGCCGCTAACAGAGGATTAAACATGCTAATAAAAAATGCTGCAACTTTTAATACCGTTAAAATAGCTAGATGAATTCCTAGTAGAAAAAACAATCCAGAAAGGATTTTTTGAAATTCTTGTTGATTGAATCTTTTTTTAGTTTTCATTGTTATTAATACTCTTTAGCTATATTTTCATCTTTGCTTACAACAGACTCCTAACAACTTAAGATCCCTGAAATCGAATTGCCAAATGGGATTATTCTACCACCCAATTGAACGATATTAATTTAGAGCGCTTAGCGATCCGCTTAGCGATCGCGCGTTCAAGAAATCGCATCAAAATTTGTTGATTGGGCAACAGACATTAACTCTCGCCACATCAGCAACAGAATTTAGCAAGAAAATCTGAAAAATCTCGTTTTCAGTATTTTGACTTTTACCTTTTAACTTTTGACTTCCTTATTTCCCCAAATTCCGTTTTAGCTTTTCCAACTCATCGTCAGTTTCCCAACGGCGAAAAGCTGCATCCAAATCGTCTGCACCGCTGGAGAAGCTGCGACTTTGATTCCAGCCAGCCGTATCAAAGCGTTGAGAAGACTGAGTAGCACGATTAGCCTGCACTTGTGCGGCTTTTGCTTGTACCTCCTGACGGCGTTGCTGCACTTTTTTGAGTAATTCTTTAGCTTGACTAATCCGTTCCTTAATTCCTTGCATTTGTCCCCAGCGTTGATTTCCTTCGCGCAATAACGCTGCTTCTCGCTGCTGTGCTGGTTCTGCTAAGTCAAGCCGATTAGCCGCTTTTGCCTTCTCAATCCGAATGTGCCATTTTTGAATTTCTTGTGCTGTAGTGAGAATTTCATCCTGCGATCGCTTTTCTTGTAACTGGAGTTCTGCAATTAACTTTAAAGTATCTTCCTCTTGTTGCCGCAACTGTTCCGATAGCGCTTCTATTTCTAAATGAGGATTGTTCCGCAAGAATTCTTCTAAACGGCTTTCTAAAAAACGGCTGAAATCGTCAAATAAACCCACTGTGAGAACTCCAATTAATAAATGTAGGGTGGGCATTGCCCACCCTACTGTCTATGCTAATACTGTCGATTCAGTAGAGGTACGACGAGAACGCACCTCCAAGTAAACCAGCAGTGCGTTGACATCCGCTGGATTTACGCCACCAATTCGCGCTGCTTGTCCGATCGTCAGCGGTTTAACTTTAGCAAGTTTTTCCCGCGCTTCTTTCGAGAGGGTGTCAATTGCCCCATAATCTAAATCTGGAGGTAAGGGACGATTTGCTTGACGGGCGATTTGGTCGATTTGATTTTGCTGGCGTTGTAAATAGCCAGAATACTTAATTTCAATCTCCGCTGCTGTTTTTTCTACCAGACTCAGATCGCTATTGCCCAATCCGTGAGTTTCTAAATTGGTGTAATGGAAACCAGGACGACGCAACAGATCGGCTAAAGTAATCGAACCTTTAATTGCTTGTTGAGTCGCAGAGGCGATCGCAATGCCGATCTCATCGTGTTCTTTCAGCCGTGTCGTATGCAACCGTTCTTTTTCAGTGGCAATATTTGTCTGCTTGCATGTAAACAATTCCCAACGGCGATCGTCAATTAAGCCGATTTTCCTACCTATGGGAGTCAAACGGCGATCGGCATTATCCGATCGCAACAATAACCGATATTCCGAACGACTGGTCAGCATCCGATACGGTTCGCGTAAGTCTTTGGTACACAAGTCATCAACTAACGTGCCGATATAACTCTGTTCGCGGGGAAATACGATAAATTCTTGGTGACGGACAAATCGTGCTGCATTCACCCCAGCCACAAAACCTTGGGCGGCGGCTTCTTCATAACCCGTCGTACCGTTAATCTGTCCTGCACAGAATAAGCCTTCAATTTTCTTCGTCATCAGCGTGGGATAGCACTGCGTCGCGGGTAGATAATCGTATTCCACCGCATAAGCAGGACGCAGCATGGCGCAGTTTTCTAAACCGGGTAGCGATCGCAGCATTTGCAACTGAATTGCTTCTGGTAGCCCTGTGGAAAATCCTTGAATATAAAGTTCGGGAATATCTCGTCCTTCCGGTTCGATAAAAATTTGGTGGCTTTCTTTGTCGGCAAACCGGACGATCTTATCTTCAATACTAGGACAATAGCGCGGTCCCTTCGCATCCACCCAGCCGCCATACACGGGCGACATGTGTAAGTTTTCTCGAATAATTCTATGGGTTTCTGCTGTCGTACGGGTAAGGTAGCAAGGCACTTGTTCCCGTTCCACCCACACTTGAGGATCGAAACTAAACCAGCCGACTTTCTCATCTCCTGGCTGAATTTCTAAATTACTGTAATCTACCGATCGCTTGTCTACTCTGGCGGGAGTTCCCGTCTTCAGCCGTCCGGTTTCAAAACCCAGCCTATTTAAAGTATCCGTCAATCCTTCTGCGGCAAATTCTCCGGCGCGTCCGGCGGGCATAGATTTATTTCCTACCCAGATCCGTCCGCCGAGAAACGTTCCTGTTGTCAGTACGACTGCTTTGCACTCAAACGCTACGCCGAAATAAGTTTCTACCCCGACAACTTCATCGTTTGTACCCAGGACTAAATCTGTCACCATTCCTTCGCGGATCGTCAGATTCTCTTGGTTCTCTACGATGCGCTTCATCACAGCCGCATATTCCCGCTTATCCGTCTGCGCCCGCAACGCCCACACAGCAGGTCCTCTAGAGGCATTCAGTATCCGCTTTTGCAGATACGTGCGGTCTGCCATTTTGCCAATTTCTCCACCCAAAGCATCCACTTCATGAACGAGTTGGGATTTAGCGGGACCTCCTACTGCTGGATTGCAAGGTTGCCAAGCAATTTTATCGAGATTCAACGTCAGCAGCAAAGTTTTACAACCCAAGCGTGCCGCAGCTAGGGCAGCTTCACAACCAGAATGCCCTGCGCCGACGACAACGACATCATAGGCATCGAGAAATTGAACGGAAGTAGGCGATCGCATGGTCTTGCTTGACTTGAAAGCAGTAGTTACCAATCTCGATTGTAACTGTTTCGACCGTCTCCGAAATTTTGGCGATCGCTTCACATTCTATTTGTAGACTATCCAGCAGTTTTACTGAGGAGGTTTGCCGCAAGCATACTCTAATTTAGATGTGAATAGCTCGGAATCTGAGAAAAATTCTTTTATGTCTGGTGTTTTCAGTCTTCTCTATCGCAAATGGTTGGGTAAATTAGAATACTTACTCATAGCAATTTCTATTCTTAGCTTTATTGCTTCTTTCTCAGGCAATAATATTTTTACTATTTCAACTCCTATTTTTTTATTTCTATCTCTGCACGCTAATATATCTAAACAAAAATATCTGCATGAAAGTCGCCAGCCACAAGATCGATTTTTTCAACTAGAACAGCTTGTCTTGTCTCGCGATGCCAATCTTGCTGACATTCAAGCTACATTATCTGAAATTGATAAGCTATATTTAGATTTTTCTCAAATTCAACAACGATTCGTTATTATCGAAGATTTTTTAAAACCATACAGACTTGATACTCAAAACTTAAATTTACAGCAACTTTTGAACGGGTTGGAAGCAAATATTAAAAGAACAGAACGACAATACAATCAGGGTCAAATACTAGAATCACAGCTAATTTTACAAGAACAAATTACTCATATAGAAGAACAATTATTATACAATCTCGAAAACCATACGCCAGCCCCCGACAACCTTCAGACGTTGACTCAGCAGATTCAAGATTTAAGCGATCGGGTAGTAAGTTACTCAGATATTCAAGCCGAAGATCGAGTCCAACAGTCGCAAGTTAATGAAAAAATCCAAAAGTTAGAGCGGCAATTTAATAGCTTACCATTCATTGAATTCTTAAATCGGATAGCACAATTAGAAGAACTGAACGAACAAGTTAAAAATAGCTTGACAGAATCTAAGCGCGTCACAAAATCTCTGAAAGGAGAGGTTGAATTGGTCAGTCAAAAACTCCAATGTATAATTGCTACAGCCTCAACTGCACAAACTGAAAATTGCGATCGCCAGCCATCTTCAGAACTACAAGCAAGCTACGAGCAAAATGCAGAAATGACTCAGCGTCTTGCTAAAGAAGTTAGCTCTTTACGCAAACAAACGCAAGCAATTTTGAGTAGTTTATCAGCTAGAATTACCCAGCTACGCATAGAGGTCGATAAGCAACACCATTCTGAGATATCTCCAGCTAAAATCCCAGTAAATACAGACGAACTAGCAACCTGGGCGGGAGAATTTGGCGATCGCATTCCCAAGTAAGTGTACGTTGTAGGGGCGCACAGGCGTGCGCCCCACAATTTCGTGCGTCCCACAATTTGTAGTAGTGCGAAATTCCATTGCAACCAGAAATTGTAGATTGTTGACAATCTACAATCTACAATCTATCATTCTTGGTAGTGCTAACCTTTTGAGGTACGAAGTGGTGGAACGCAGACACTCGAACCTGGCAATAGTCGCGAAAAGTTTGGACATTCAAGCAGCTGAGGCGATTCGGGAACAAATTCTCAGTGGTGGATTTCCGCCTGGTTCGCGCCTGCTAGAAATTCCGCTATCAGAAGAACTCAATCTCAGTCGGGGAACGATCCGTTCTGCATTACAACAGCTGACTTACGAGGGTTTGGTGGTACAAATTCCCTACAAAGGTTGTGCTGTGTTGGAACTGAGTTCTCAAGATGCTTGGGAACTGTATACGTTACGCAGTGCATTAGAAGGTTTAGCCGCCAAATTAGCTGCTGCTGCAATGACAGCCGATAAAGCTGAAATTTTAAATAGTAGTTTAAAACAACTGATCGAGGCAACAAAAAGCGATCGCCGTGGTAAAGTTGCAGATGCAGACTTTGCCTTACATCAAGCGATCGTCCAGCTATCAGAACATCAGAGATTGCAACAACAATATCAAATTGTCGGGCAACAAATTCGCTTGTATATTGCCTCTTGTAATACTCTGATTCCCGATGTCGAAGAAATTATCGAGCAACATAGGTTATTAATTGAAGCAATTTGTTCTGGAAATACAGCTATTGCCGAACGAATTGCTAAAGAACATAATGCCGATGGAGAAGAATTGATTAAACATTTAGAAAAAGTAGAAATCAAAAACTTTTAAAACATAAAAATTGTGTATAGTTTTTTCTGGCACAATGCAACGATTAGATGTTATACCAATTCTATTTATCCTTGCACTAAATCGGTCGCTCATAGCCCCCCTTGTTAAGGGGGGTTGGGGGGATCTTCCGTGGCGCAGTCAGATCAAAATGGTATTAGGAGTCACCATGAAAATCGATTTAAACAACTATGAAGCTTTAACCTTTGACTGTTACGGTACGATGATTGATTGGGAAACTGGTGTTTCAACAGCGATCGCCCCTATTCTTTCTAACCATAATATCCAACTAACCAACGAACAGATCTTTGATGCTTTTGGTGAAATCGAAAATGAAATAGAAGCAGGCGAGTATATTAAATATCGGCAAGTGCTGAGAAATGTTGTCAAAAAAATGGGCGATCGCTTCGACTTTACACCAAATCCTACAGAAGTAGATGCGCTAGCCAATTCTTTAACTAGTTGGCAACCCTTTTCTGATAGTGTAGAGGCGTTAAAAGTCTTAAAACAGAAATTTAAACTAGCTGTAATTTCTAACGTGGATAACGATTTGTTTGCTGAAACAGTCAAACATTTACAAGTTGATTTTGATTATGTTATTACAGCAGAACAGCTAAAAAGTTATAAGCCCTCTCATAATAATTTCTACGCAGCATTTGATAGAATTGGTTTACCTAAAGAAAAAATATTACACGTTGCAGCTAGCGTGTATCACGATATTGTACCCGCTAAAACATTGGGTATGACTGCGGTGTGGGTAAATCGGCGCGGAGTTAAGCAAGATTCTGGTGCAGATTTAGAAGTACCTGATTTGAAAACTTTAGCCGCTCTGGTTGGTCAAAAGTAGCGATCGCTTTTCAGTTAGATGACGTAAATTTCATCTACACGGCACTATCGATTGTTAGAAAAAAGTGTGGAAGATCCGACTAACTTCTGCTAATAACGAGCGCCGCAAACACATGTAGGTCAATTTTTAGCGCTTCCTTGCCAAGAAAGAACGTTTAATACTAATACTTAATAAAACCGAGATAAAAAGAGTAAGTAAGCAAAAAAGGTTGTTTTAAGAGCATTTTTAGACAATTCGACACAATAAATCCCCATCACGCTCACTTGACTTAAACAACAAGTATGTTGCTAAACTAGTCAACAGCTTAAACAACAGATATGTTGCTTAAGTGAATAACAGACGCTCTGACAATTATCTGATGCACGCATTCGCTGAGCTATACACACTTAGCTGGGTAAAGTTTTGAAACAGCGTAGCTTGTGAACAGCACGGCACTGAGTTATTGTCAAGAGGAGCAAGATAGTCAAAGCACCAGCTTGTAGTGTGGAAAGGAGTTTTGCGATCGAGACAAAAGCGGATTGCGTTTTTGTTGAGATTCGGATTAACCGTAACGCGATCGAAGGGTTGGCAAACTTTAAAGTAAAGCAGCCAGGGCAAGTGGAAGTGAGTAAGGCAGAAAAGGTGCTGCTGAACCTGTGAACTTACGATCCGGTTAGATATAGGAAAGATATGAATGCCATCTGGAACAACGTTAAAGAGGGTGCGATCGACTTCTGCCACAACTTTGGCTGGGCATGGTGGCTAGAAATTGACACCCAGAATCCACTCTGTACGTATTACTTCGGTCCCTTCCTTACTGCTAGAGAAGCTCAAGCTGCGAAGACTGGCTATGTAGAAGATTTAGAGCAAGAAGGAGCTACAGAAATTATGGCAACAATCAAACGCTGCAAACCAGAAAAATTGACGGTTTCAGCAGATTTGGCATAAAAGAGCGTCCCAGTAAAATCAGCATTCAGCACTCAAATGTGGCATTTCTTCGGGAGAAAACTGAGTTTTCAAAGGTTTCCATAATCATGATTCAAGTACTCGATCGCGCTGCAACAAACCAAAGTAGCGTTCTGTGCTGCTATACCAATGCTACTAACAGCCTTCAAATTGCCCGCATTACCAATATTCCTCACTGGTGGTTTGAGCGAGTTGTGTTTCCAGGGCAAAGATTATTATTTGAAGCCGTACCAGATGCCCGGTTAGAAATTCATACAGGTGCGGCAAGCGGCTCGATTCTGTCGGATAAAATTCCTTGCGATCGCCTTTGCGTCGGTGAATCGTCAGTTCATTCCGAGGACGACGAGTTCAGATCGCGCAACTATTAGCACTTGTGCGAGTGCAACTGAAGTTGAGTAGACTAAGGCAGGAAAACCAGGACTATGGAAAACATCAAACCAGATTGGAGTTAAGCATAACCTGAATTCGAGAGCATTTCATGTCTCAACTAGAGCAACAAAACTTGGAATGGTGGGCAGAAATCGTGACCGATCGCCCCCTTTGTACCTACTACTTTGGACCTTTTGCCACAGCCAAGACTGCCAAACTCGCTCAGCTAGCGCATATAGAAGATTTCGAGCAGGAAGGAAGCAAGATCGTCTTTGTAGCCGTCAGGCGATGCCAATCGCAATTACTAACAAGCTTTGAGGATGAATAAATTTAGGTAGTGATATGGAAGTAGTGATGAGGTATAATCCTTGCCCTACAACGATTTCAGGCAATATTTGTAACATATAAAAAC
>NZ_RSCK01000132.1:0-12587 GCF_003991895.1 Chroococcidiopsis cubana SAG 39.79 | reverse complement strand
TGTGCAAAACTTTTTTCGTGAGAAACATGTTGCTTACGCCGCAACCTAAAACTGTTCACTATTCTATGCTCTGGTTAGTATATTGCGGGTGAATCTTACTCCCTTGTTCCAATGCTAAAGCTACGCGGTCTGCGGGGGCGAGGGTTCCGACTGTCTCTGCTGTTGAACCGAAATTGTAGTAGCCCAAAACTATGCCTTTTTGAGACAGATATCCCGTTGAGGGATACCAGATCTGGTCGATATCCTGGTCAGTTTGAGTGATACCACCGAAGATGTCTTCGTCATCTTCCCAAAAACGGCGGTTGAACTGTAACGCACTTTTACCCGTAACGGCATATTCCACGCTGGCGATCGCTTCTTTCATATCGGGAGCGAAATCAGAGGGAATATCTTTTAGTACTGATAGAGGAATGTTACAGATACAGTAGTCGGCTGTTTCTTGCTTGACGTTACCCGATTTATCTTTGTACAAAATTTGCACGCCATCGGGAGTCTTGCGAATTTCTGTCACCACTGCGCCATAAGTAATGAATCTCCCTACCTGCTTTTCAAAAGCTTTGGCGATCGCATCCATTCCTCCTACAGGCTCAAACATCGTCATTTGCTGGTTGAAGCCAAATTCAAAAGATTCGTCTCCTGCAAATCCCAATTCCAACAACGCACTCAAGTCGTAAGGGTCATCAACGACTCCAGGCGCATCGCCCGCTCCTTGATACGTAGAGTAACCGCGTCGGCTGGAACCTTTGTAAAATAAATCTGGGTTTAAACCGCCATAAGTGCGGAGAAATTCGATCATTTTCTCCTTATCTTCCACAGTTAGAGGTGCATCAACTGCATCTTTACTAATTGCCTTCGCTAAGAGTTCGGAAATGTATCCCCGCATATCGGCGATCGCCTCGCGAAAATGAACCTTGCGACCGGATAGCGATCCTGCGTTTTCGCGGTAAATATATTGCTGGCGGCTGAGGTTGACTATGACTTCTAACGGAACACCCAGTTCTTTGCAATAGTCAATCGTGACGTGATGGTAGGGAATCCGAGCGGGACCGGGGTTAAAATATTGTCCGCGATCGAATCCGATGGTCTGTGTCTGACCTAAAGTATCGGTGAATTTATCTCCTGTGCGAACTGTCCAGCAACGACCCCCTGAACGTTCTCTGGCTTCTAAAATTTTGCATTGGTAGCCGACTTTGCTCAATTCATAAGCGCAAGTCATGCCACCTAACCCAGCACCGAGAATGATAATACGCTTATTACCTCCTCGACGTTGAAGTTGAAACGGGGATTTTTGTGCTGTTGCTGGTTTTTCGATCAAATCCAAAGCTTGCATAACTACATAAGTAGTACCAGCAGACGCAGCAATTCTCGTGATAAAGTCTCTTCTTCTCACGTCCAATCCTCAATTATTTGGCTGCACAAAAAATGGCGAAAAGATGTAGTTTATACATCATTTGCGCTGCAAAACTGTATCAGAGCAAATAAATACTAGTTGCAGCGTAATTTTTGCGACATGACTCAAAATATGGCGAATAACAGCCGAAGAGTGTATTTACGATGACAGTTCGATTTGTAATAATAATGAGTTTTGTAACTACTGCTTTGCGCAAGAATTAGTTTTGTAACTGCCTGCGATCGCAGTATTT
Organism: Chroococcidiopsis cubana SAG 39.79; assembly: GCF_003991895.1. Classification (NCBI taxonomy): domain Bacteria; kingdom Bacillati; phylum Cyanobacteriota; class Cyanophyceae; order Chroococcidiopsidales; family Chroococcidiopsidaceae; genus Chroococcidiopsis; species Chroococcidiopsis cubana. The sequence continues at coordinate 10,944 of NZ_RSCK01000132.1, read as the reverse complement.
TTAGTTACTGAATATTCAGCAATTCTGCTGTCTGCTGCGGTTGAACTAGAGTATTGGCACACAAAATTCCCGAAGCGGCAACAGCTGGCACGCCAATTCCAGGCGTGGTACTATCACCAACGCGATATAATCCCGAAATCGGAGTGTGAGTACTGGGAAACATACCCTTACCAGCCGCGATCGCTGCTCCATAAGTTCCCTGGTAGCGTCGTAAATAATGCGCGTGAGTCAACGGCGTACCGATCAGTTCTAAGACAATTCTTTGTCTAATATCTGGAATAACTCGTTCTAAAGCACGATACAAAGATTGCGATCGCTCTTTTTTGCGTTCTTGATAGCTATTATCTCGCTGCCAATGTTCGTGTGATTCTAAAGTATAGGCGTGAACCACATGATGTCCTGGGGGTGCAAGAGAATCATCCCACACTGAAGGAATGGAGATCATGCAGGTATTACCAGGAGTCGTGATGTCGCTTTCTGCATCGTGGACGACAACATGATGTCCGGTTAAATTGTCCAATCCCTCAGCTTGAATCCCCAAATGCAAGTGCATGAAACTATCTACTGCTGGGGTGGCTAACGCTGTTTGTCGATAGGATGCGGGTAAATCTTCTGGCTGTAATAATTTACCGTAGGTATCCCAAATTGAAGCGTTGGATATAACAATTGGTGCATGAAGGATTTCTCCCTTTCGCAAGCGCACGCCTGTAACTCTACCAGACTCTACCAAAATTTGTTCGACATGACAGCCCAAGCGCAACTCGCCACCCCAACGTTTTAACCCGCGTACTAAAGCATCGACGATCGCCCCACTACCCCCAATTGGATACTCTACCCCAGCACGAGAGCGTTCGCCTAACATAAAAGCAACTTCTGGGGCGATCGTTCCATGTGCTTTTAAACCCGATAGTAGGAAACATTCTAAGTCAATCAGTCGCCTCACCCAGCGATCGCTAACTTCCCGATCCATGACTTGTCCCACCGAGCTTTGGACTAAACCCAAATGGGGTAACATTTTGACTAATGAGGGCAAGCAACGCCCCATGAGAACGGGTATCAGTTGCCAATCAGCCCGTAATAATATTGTGGGAATGCCCTGTAAAGTGTCGTACAGGGGTAGCAAGCGCTGAATAAATCGCTCTAATTCTTTCGATCCTTGAGGGGTAAATTGCCTTACTGCTTCTAGGTAGCGTTCCTGTTGGCTGTATACAGGTAAAGTTCCTTCAGGAAAATGATAATGTCCCAAAGGATCGTAAGGTATGGCTGGGAGAGTTTCTTCTAAAACATTTAAGACTTGACGCAGGGGGTTGCGGCTGTGGGAGTCGTTTAAACCGCAGTAGAAGGAGGGACCAGAATCGAAATGAAATCCCTGGCGAGAAAAACTATGGGCTGCACCCCCAGCTATGGTATGACTTTCACAGACTGTGACTCTTTTGCCATAACGAGATAATAAAGCAGCGGTAGTCAAGCCACCTATACCGCTACCAATGACAATGACATCTACGTCGCGATCGCTCATTTGTTAACCTGTATTACTTCGATATACTATAGCGGTCGGCTATTTTCAAATGGTTCTACTGCTTATGGAGCAAATAAGAGTTAATTCTAATTTTCCCTAACTAAAAGGACGAAGCATTTTAACCATATGTATTCTTGATTTAAAGCTTGCAGCATTATAGATGAGACTCGTCATGAACTTAAGTTCATGGCTGATAGCTGAAGTCCACTAAAGTAGACTAGCAGACAGACTTTAACCCATTGAAATGGGTTTTTGCTATCAGCCTGTGAATTGTATTCGCAGGCGGGCATTGCAGCAGGTGCAAAATTTCAGCTTTAGTCATATAAGCGCTCTACAGAACACCATATTCTAGCAAAAACTAGTTTTGTGAATATGAACTTTATTCGGAGTGAGTTTATGGACAATCGAAAACTAGAGTTTGAAATTGATAGAAAAAACTTAGAACTTGAAATCGATAGAATAAAACAAGAATCATTATTTGTATACGATCTCTTAATCAGCCGCTACGAGATATTATTTGATATTTTACACTCAAAGCAAACTCAAGAAAATATTAAATTTTGCAAACAGTTATGGAATTTCTTTTGTAGAATATGGAAATTAATAGTAGGTGAAACCCGTTGGGAAAAAGTATTTTTTATAATTCTTTTATCTTTAATACTAGTAGAACTAGAATTTAGCTATTACAACATATTGATTAACGAACAAAACAAAGCATGGTATGTGTTGATTTGGTCGGTAGCGTGGGCTTCTCTTTGGCTTTTTAAATTATGTAGGGGCTTTAAACGAAAAACACAAAGAGATAATAAATCGGAACTGGTTCACAGATTTTTAACAAGAAATAAGCAGAGGGCTACAGATGATTTAGTAGTAATTAATGAACTATGCTCGATCGCTCATATTTCAACTTTAGATTTCGTTTTAGCAGAAATAAGAGGGTTGATAGACGAAAGGCAAGCACAAGGTGAAGTTTATATTTCATTTGTGCCAATATCATCTCTAGTTTCTGTTGTCTTAGCATTTGCAATATTTGGTAACTTTATACAAGCTTTTGGCGGTACTTTATTTTTCGATGCAGTTGTAGGAGTTCCAGGATTTATACTCATAGTTAATCAAGTAAATACCTTTGTTACAAAATGGAGAATACAACGTGAGGAGATATTTGCACTGAAGCGCTGTAGATTTTTATTAGAACAAGCGAAGACTATCTTAGAAAAGATTAAAGAATAAACAAAATTGCTTAGCAAGCTGACAATATTAGCAACAAAAATTTACAAATAGCCGTATAGTAAATCTCTCTTGCTGCTCGATCGAAGTCAGCCTACTAACGAAATGGTATAACAAAGACCGCGATCGCCTAGACAAATAGGCGGGTACACTTGGATTGTCATAAAGGGTTTAATTAAAATAAGCCAAAATAGATTGAAGAATAGCAAAATGCTAAAACTGCTACGAGTGAGGTAATGGACTAAACTGTGGAAGTACAACCGAACAGTGAAACTAGCCGCTATAACTTCACAATCTGCTGATGGCTGAGCCAATAATCGAACTCAAAGGTGTAAGTAAATCATTTGGTAGCAACCTGGTTTTAGATCGAGTCGATCTGACGATCTATAAGGGAGAAGCTTTAGCCATCATTGGTCCTTCCGGTACGGGAAAATCGACAATTCTCCGACTGATAGCAGGATTATTGGCTCCTGATGAGGGAGAAATTTACGTCAAAGGACAGATGCGAGAAGGCTTGATTGAAGATAAGGCAGACCCAATCGGGATTGGGATGGTGTTTCAACAAGCGGCTTTGTTTGACTCGCTGACGGTAGAAGAAAATGTCGGCTTTTTCTTATACCAACACAGCCGACTATCGCGCCAGCGGATTCGAGAATTAGTCAACCGCAGCTTAGAGATGGTGGGTTTACCAGGAATTGGCGATCGCTATCCGGCAGAGTTATCGGGAGGAATGCGCAAGCGGGTGAGTTTTGCCCGCGCGATTATTTCTAACCCCGACAACTCCAAAGATCGATCGGAGGTTTTACTCTATGACGAACCGACGGCGGGACTCGATCCAATTGCTTCGACTGTGATTGAAGATTTGATTCGTCAGTTGCAATGCTTGACAGGAGTTTGTAACACCTACGCGATCGTCACCCATCAAGACAGTACCATCCGCCGTACAGCCGATCGCATTATTTTTCTCTATCAAGGTAAATTGCAGTGGGAGGGAACGGTGGACGATATCAACAAGACAGATCATCCAATGGTGCGACAGTTTTTCAGTGGCAAAGTAGAAGGACCAATTCAGGTAATTGGTTAGCAGGGGTGCTACAGTGCGCCTGAGTCAGTGAATCGAGGAGAAAACGATGCGATCGCGTGCAGTTAGAGAAGGTTCGGTGGGTTTATTGTTATTGCTAGGAATGGGAATATTTATTGCCGTCTTCCTATGGATTAGAGGCTTAACTGTAGGTGAGAGAAGCTACAGCTTTACAGTTGAATTTCCCAGAGTCAACGGTTTACTAGAAGGAGCAGCGGTAAGATATCGGGGGGTAACAGTTGGTAGGATTGCCAGTATTCGTCCGCGAGTTAATGGAGTAGAAGTGACTGTAGAGGTTTCTCCAGCCAACGTTGTGATTGCCCGCGATGCAATCATCGAAGCTAACCAATCGGGGTTTTTAGGTGAAGTAAGCGTCGATATTACGCCTCAAAAAGAAGTTCCAACAGAACAAGTGACCGCTAGAGCGCTCGATCCCAAGTGCGATCGCGCTTTGATTGTCTGCAACGGTTCTCGTCTCACTGGTGAAATTGGCGTTAGCACTGACGAATTAATTCGCTTTACTACCCGCTTTGCTAGCGTCTACAGCAATCCAGAACTCTATGAAAATATTAATGCGGCGATCGAAAACACTTCAATTGTTGCCGCCGATGTGTCTCGACTGACTCGCGAACTTACGACATTAACCAAATCGACACGACAGCAGCTAGACAACCTTGCAGTTACAGCCGATCGAATTACAGCCACGACAAATAAAACCGCCAGTCAATTTGGAGCCACAGCCAACCAAGTTCGATTGACAGCAGAACAAGCAAACGATTTAATTGCTAATCTCAATCGTCTCGTCACTGAAAATCGCACTTCCCTCGTCGCTACTTTAGACAATCTCACCCAAACAAGCAAACAACTCCGTTCAAGCGTCGAAACTCTCACACCCACCGTTAACCGCGTTACCCAAGGACAGCTGATAGAAAATTTAGAAACTCTTACAGCCAATGCTGCTGAAGCTTCAACTAATTTACGCGACGCTTCTAAAGCGCTAAATAGTCCTAGTAATGTCTTGGCACTACAACAAACCTTAGATTCTGCGCGGGTAACATTTCAAAACGCCCAGAAAATTACCTCCGATTTGGACGAACTCACGGGAGATCCTTCATTTCGGGACAGCATTCGCGAACTGATCGAAGGCTTGAGTGGTTTAGTCTCTTCTACACAGCAGGTAGAACAGCAAGTTCAAGTCGCTAATACGCTCGATAGCGTGAGGGAGTCGGCAGTCGTTGGGGGACAAGGAGGACAAGGGGGACAAGGAAGCTTTGCCCTCGCTCCTCACTCCTCGCTCCTCGTCCCTCGTTCAGAGACTCCCCAATGGTTGCTGAAACTTAAGGAAAGCGTAAAACAGGACAAGTAAAATCAAGGCTAATCAGCTCCAGTCTTCTTCGTCTCTTACTGCATTTTGGTAAATGGAGCTAGTAGCATGAATTTGACGGGTTTTTTCGTATAAAGTAGCTTCCGTTAAATTCCATCTCTGCATGACGGCGTTTAGGTCTGATTGGATGTCTCTAGCTCCAGGGAAGCCGCGATAACGAATTCGCAGTCGTGCTAGCTCTGCCAAATTGTAATCGCTGACGGGATCGGTTTGCAGGCGATCGACGATCGCGCGATCGCGTCTGTACAACGGATGTTGTTGGTCTTTGGTTTCTAAATTGGCACTCATAGAATAGACGCAATGTTTACGGGCTGTATTCCACCTCCAGCTATGATATTCGGAAAATGGTGGGTATTAACTGCGTGCATCGCCTGAATTCCCAAGTTGGCACGGTTCACCAGATCTGCTTCTGTCCCGATAACTCGACCGCTACTGTCGAGAATCGAGTGGTTGAAGTTAAAGCCATTTAAATTGAACGCTACGCTACAAATTCCCGCCGTGGCAAACCAGATTCCTATTGTAGGTAAGGCAGCTAGGAGAAAGTGAAAAGCGCGATGATTTCTACTAGCAAACCAAGGAACTAAAAGCCGTCCTAGAAAACCATAGTGTCCTGCCAAGTAGTGATAAGTCATCTGCGACTGACCTAATTTATATCCCGCATTGACAGATTCATGCTCCTGAGTTTGGCGGATGAGGGTAGAAGTTACCAGAGAACCGTGCAAAGCACTCAAAAGCGCGCCCCCAAAAACTCCCGCTACCCCTAACATGTGGAAAGGATGCATGAGAATGTTGTGGTCTGCTTGGACTGCCAACATAAAATTGAACGTGCCAGCAATTCCCAAAGGGAGTCCATCGGCAAAGCTACCCTGACCGATGGGATAGACCAGCAATACTGCTGTGGCGGCGGCGGCTGGCGCAGAGAAAGCTACAGCAGTCCAAGGACGCATACCCAAGCGATAACTCACTTCCCACAGTCGTCCCAAGTAACACCATATGCCGATGAGAAAGTGGAGTACGATTAGTTGATAAGGACCGCCGTTATAAAGCCATTCATCCATAGATGCGGCTTCCCAGATCGGGTAAAAATGCAGCGCGATCGCCGCTGAAGTTGGTATGACTGCGGCTGTAATCAAATTATTGCCACCCATCAGCGAACCGATAACAGGCTCTCTAATGCCGTCTAAATCCACAGATGGGGCGATCGCAAAAGCAAGCATAAAACAAATGCTAGCTGTCAGTAAGGTGGGAATCATCAGTACGCCAAACCAACCAATGTAAATTCGATTGTCAGTACTTGTTACCCACTCGCAAAATCGATTCCATACTTTGGCAATTTCTAATTCCGGTCGCCGTTGAACAATCGTGTTCATAACGTCCTCCTAGCAAAACTCTATCTAAAGAGATAGATGCTATCCTCTGCCGCTGTTGACTGATTTTAGATTCCTTGCGGATTAAGAAATGTTGATGCTGTAGCGCCAGCGACCTTCTACACGCGATCGCTGTCTTGGCATCCGAGCAAATTGATTGTCAAGACCGTACAACTTTCTGAGTCAATTTTAGAAAAAATTTGCTGGCTGTTAGAATTTTAGTTAAATATCTTTAAACGGCTGTCAGAAAGGCAAAAAATAAAGAGAGCTGTAAATAGACTCAGATCGTGACTGAACCAAAACCAGGGACGCTATACGTAGTTGGAACGCCAATTGGTAATTTAGAAGATATCAGCTTTCGGGCAGTGCGGATCTTGCAGTCGGTAGATGCGATCGCGGCGGAGGATACTCGCCACACGGGGAAGTTATTGCACCATTTTCAAATTAAAACACCACAACTGAGTTATCACGAACACAACCGTAACAGCCGCATTCCCGAAATTATCGATCGGTTACAAACAGGTAAAGCGATCGCTTTAGTGACAGATGCCGGAATGCCGGGAATTTCCGATCCTGGGTATGAGTTAGTTCAAGCGTGCGTCGAGGCAGAGATAACTGTTGTCCCGATTCCTGGCGCGAGTGCTGTAATTACGGCTTTGAGTGCGGCGGGTTTACCTACGGATCGGTTTGTGTTTGAGGGTTTTTTACCAGCTAAGGGCAAACCCAGACGCGATCGCTTAGAGTTTTTGCAGACAGAATCCCGCACGATAATTTTATACGAAGCTCCGCATCGTTTGCGTCAAACTTTACAAGATTTAGCCACGGTATTTGGGGCAGAAAGACAGATTGTGCTGGCGCGAGAACTAACAAAATTACACGAAGAATTTTGGCGGGGGCAAATTGAAGGGGCGATCGCCCACTATCAGCAAAAAGAACCCCAAGGAGAATACACCCTAGTTGTTGCAGGCATGGAATGGGTGAAACCCCAGTTATCGGAAGCAGAAATTCAGGCAGAATTGCAAAAATTGATTTTAGCGGGAGTATCGCGATCGCAGGCTAGCCGTCAGTTGGCAAAGGCGACTTCTCTATCGCGCCAGGAAATCTATCAATTGGCTTTAGCAATTCCGAATTTGCCCCTGTCTGCATCACCGATACCAGACATCCAGAATGAGTAAAGCCGCATCAAATATCGCGCTTACCTGTAGCTAGCTGGAGCTATTGGTCTAAACTAATCCTATGAGCGCCTTCAAGCGCCAATGCGTTTCGCGAATCTTTGCCCCCCTTTTTTAATTAAAAAGGGGGTTGGGGAGATCGAAAGCGTCAAAGCCGTTTCGCGAATCTTTGCCCCCCTTTTTAAGGGGGGTTGGGGAGATCGAAAGCGTCAAAGCCGTTTCGCGAATCTTTGTCCCCCTTTTTAAGGGGGGTTGGGGGGATCGGTGTCGCAAAAACGAAACGATCTGTAGTCTCAAGTGTGAGGGGTTGGAAAGATTTATGATGTCCGTTTTCGCTGCCGCTGTGACATGCACGGCATGGATAGTTGGATCTGTCCTCTGGGTAGAACTCGTGCGGGATGCGTATCACGTCTTATCGCATCGAGTCCCATTTTTATATCGGCAGCACGTCTGGCATCATCGCGTCTTTCGCCGAGACTTGACTTTTGCGAGTGCCGACATTTATTGCAAAGCACAGTGGCATAATGACTTGCCGGAATGCTTGGTGATGCTACTGCTTTCCTTCGGTGCGTGGTATCTCTGCTACTGGCAAACACCCACCTATCAGTGGGCAGCCTTGGCGGGAACTGCCTATACAACGATGTTTTTAGTGAGTTGTATCGCCCGTGGTAGTGGTAGCGAATGGGCAAGGGAAGCTACAGATTTAACTCATATGCCTGGTGCGTTTACTTCCCCTCCCGCACGCTGGTTTGTGAATCGTACCTATCACTGGCGACATCACTTTGATGATGACGATGCCTATTTTTGCGGTACTTTTACTTTGGTGGATAAGCTTATGGGTACAGCATTGGCACTGAAAGGAAAAACAATTGCCGTAACTGGTGCGTCGGGAACGTTGGGGCGATCGCTATTATTACACCTCCACCAAGCAGGGGCAAAAGTCATTGCCCTGAGTTCTCAATCCGAACCCGTGACGCTAAGCGTTGGCGGTAAAACCCTAGCAGTTAAAACTGTATCGTGGCAGGTAGGGCAAGAAGCCGAATTATCCCAATTGTTAGAAAAAGTTGATATTTTAATCCTCAATCATGGCATTAACGTGCATGGCGAAAGAACGCCAGATGCGATCGCCAAATCTTATCAGGTTAACACTTTCTCCTCTTGGCGACTGATGGAAATGTTTCTCGCCACAGTCCGTACTAACGAAGATATTGCCACAAAAGAAGTATGGATAAACACATCGGAAGCCGAAGTTAGTCCTGCTGTTAGCCCCTTATACGAGCTTTCCAAGCGAACTTTAGGCGATTTAATTACTTTACGGCGGTTAGACGCTCCTTGTGTCATCCGCAAGTTGATTTTGGGACCATTCAAAAGTAATTTAAATCCAATTGGAGTCATGAATAGCGATCGCGTCGCGAAACAAATTATTGCCCTAGCTAAGCGCGATGTCCGTAATATTATCGTGACAATCAACCCTTTAACTTACATCCTATTTCCGTTAAAAGAATTTTTTGTTTCGCTCTATTTTCGGTTATTTAGTCGTTCTGGTAATTTATCGCCATCAGGCGATCGCTCTGAGTCAGCAAAAATTAAAGTAGAGATCGAACGATAGAGCGAGAAATTTTAATCTGTGAATTCTTTGTCAATCGTGTAGCTGGAGAAGGGAACCTGTCACCCTTCTGATGCTCGTTCTTACATCTATAGCAATCCTATTTGATTCATGAACGTGGAGCAGGCTTCTAGCCTGCCGCAGTCTAGAAGCCTGCTTTACAGATCGTTTAGAACTGCTATATAAGCAGATGGCTCTGTTTAACGACTATCATTAAATTTTTTATCGCTGACAAATTCGTCACTTTTTTACCCCAAGTTTGTCACCTACTTGGATTTAATCTGGAATCAGTGTAAAGAACCTTTGATTGTATAGCGTGTCTATTTGAGTTGCGAACCAACGAGTGAGGATTGTCATTTGTCATTTGTCATTTTTGAAAGCACAATTAGCAGGTTACAGACAGATGGACGATATTTTCACAATTGGTTTAGACCCGCTATATACATCTAGATACTTTTTAGTGGTGATAGAGGCTCTGTCGATAAAATTGTTCTGACATCAAGAGCTAGAAAGGGGGTATTTCATGGCAGGCGGATAGCGTTTGAATACAGGATCGCGCTGTGAGATTTTGAGACTTGCCACTAGCTCAGTTGCACTACAAGTTAGGACTGATTACACCTGTAGAACTTCAAATTGCATTTGACCGAGAAAAATCAAAAACTTTGTATTTTTCATAAAACGATCGAGGAGATTTCTTCATGCGTCAGCTACTAGCTTCTGCAAGATATATCATGTTTCTGCCTGCATTATCTAATGTCTTAGCGGCATTGGTATTGATGATCTATAGCGCGAAACAAACCTTGTTTATTATTCTTGAACTTTTGAGTAAAACCATCACGGTTGGAAAAGTCCCCAAAGTCACTCTTTTCAAAACTGCTATTAGCTTTATTGAGATAGTAGATATCATGCTTTTAGCTACTGTAATTTTGATCTGCGGTCTAGGCTTGTACGAGCTATTTATTGGTGGTTTAAAACTTCCAAATTGGTTGTCAATTCGCAATCTAGATGACCTTAAAGAAAAGCTAATTAAGTCAGTAATAGCTGTAATAGCCGTTCAGTTTCTTGTGGCAGTGGTACATAATGATAGCAATTTACTATCCTATGGTGCAGCAATATCTATGGTAACTGTTGCCTTGGCAATTTTTACTAATTTGTCGCATAGCGCTAAGAAAAAGCTTCAAGCTGAAGATGAAGTTTATAAGACAGAAAAAGTTATCAAACACATTTTACATAGACATCAAGATTCAGCAGAGCAGCCGCAAAATATTACATCAATTCATCCACAATCCGATCGCCGTGCTAGTTAGGGTTGTATGGCAACAATTGCTCTCAGTAACCGTATAGCTCCTGCGATCGCAAACCTGTAGAAGATGATTTACAAGTAAAAACACTTTGAACCCAGATCCGCAAATAAGTTTGGATCTGGGTGCAACCTCTTTGTGGGGTACGCAGATGCTAATTTTGTAGCACTCAAAGCTGTAATTTATTACAATAATGGTAAATAATACCATAAGAGGCTATTCATAAAGTAAATCTTAAACGAGGCAAAAAGGAGAAAAATCAACTGTAGGATGCTCTATTAAGGATT
>NZ_RSCK01000131.1:0-12767 GCF_003991895.1 Chroococcidiopsis cubana SAG 39.79 | reverse complement strand
CGTTTCAATCTCAATGCTGCTCTAAAATCATAACTTAGTCCTTTAAAAGTTGCTTAAGTTATTTTTACAAGCTGCCTAACGTAGATGCTAAGTTCATCGTCTGTAATAACAGGTCTTACCGAATCTTACAGTTGAATATCCAAGCTTACTGGAAGGAGCAGGGTATTGCAGAGCATGATTTTCCCTTGTGCTTTGATTTATCTAAGCCAACCATTCGCTTTGACGAAATAGCACGTTCAATGGGAGTTGCAGCAGTCCGAGTCGAGCAGCCAGAAGAGATTGCCCCCGCCATCAAACAAGCTTTATCCCATCAAGGACCATTTTTAATTGAGCTGATCTTAGAAGGTAACGTTCATCCAAATGCGATCGGCGTTAGGTGTGGGCAGTAAGATTTGTCGTACTAGGAAGAGAGATTTTATGCATCAAGAGGCGGACTATCAAAGCAGGCGACAACAGAAAATTACAAGACGAAGAATGTTGCTTGTAACCGGAGCTGGACTCTCAGCACTAGTTTTGAGTAGTTTTAATCCCTTGCAACTCTCTGCCCAGACTCCTAAGAGAGCCCTGTCATCCAACGATATCTTGGCGATTCAGTAGCTCAATAGCAACTATTTCTATACTCTTGATGCCCTCAAAGAAGGCAATAACGCTGTTAAATGGGCAGATACATTCACGCCTGATGGTATATTCTCGCTAACGAGCGCGGATGGGACAGTTATAGTACAGGCGACAGGGACGCAGGAGTTAATCAATACTTACAATGCCTTTCCTGACGTGCAAGCTACTCGGCACTGGAACAATAACCTCCTGATCGAACCTGATTTCGGAGGTGCTAAAGGAGGATGTTATGTCATCGCCATGAATATCCAGAGTATTCCCGCCACAATCGTTAGAACTGGATTATACGAAGATCGATTAGTGAAATTTGGCGAAAATTGGAAGTTTCAAGCTCGAACTCTCATCCTCGATCCTAACGTCCCTGCACCAACGATGAACTATATTCAATAACTTTAGAAATAACTTTCAAGACAAACAACTTTACCGATCGCTACAACTAACGCACTACTCCTAACTTCATAAGGTTTCATATGATCCATCAACTTATATTTGCCCACCCTAAGCCAGGTATCACTGAGAAAGAGTTCCAGGATTACTGGGTCAATTTTCATGCAGTTTACTATGCCAGTAAGATTTCTCAGATCAAGCGTTACTTGGTTGATACCCGCATCCCATTTGGTCAAGAGCCAGAAGACCCTCTTTTTAGTGGTGTAGCGGAAATATGGCTAGAGAACGAGGAAGAGCAACTAGCATCTCTTCAGTCAAAGGAGTTTTTAGCAGGAGCGCGGCTGGATGAGCCTAACTGGGCAGCTTTCTGGCGCACTATGGTACTAGATACAACAGCTCACGTCCTGATGGAAGGCGAACCTTTGAAAAAAGATTCGACTTTGGTTAAAATTTTTGCTCTAGTTAAGCGTAAGGCTGGAATGCCGCTGGAGGAATTTCGTCAATACAGTTTGGAGGTTCATGCGCCCAAGGATCTAAAACTTCCAGGTCTACGGCGTTATCTTCAGTGTCACGTGCGCGATAGTTTCTACGCTATTGGAGAATCAATCCTCGATTGTGTTTCACAGTTGTGGTTTGATGACATTCAGTCGCTAGAAAAAGCTTTGAACTCGCCGCAAGGCAAAGAATCTGAGTGGGATTTAGCTAATTTTGTCGAACCTAAATATGCTCATACCTTTGTCGCAAAAGAACATTGGATTATTGGTCCAGAATTCCGCTAGCGATCTAGAGCATGGTATTCGATTTGGATAAAAATCATGACAGATAAAAGTGAAGGTCTTCTAGCTACTGTGAAGCATCTCGGAGTTTCTATTGCAGTGTCGAATCTGGAAGCAACAGCTAGGTGGTACAAAGAGCAATTAGGTTTCGAGGAAGTCCTAAGAAGAGAATTCCCAGAATTTGGCACTCGGATTGTATTTATTGAGACAAACGGTGTCAGAATCGAATTGATCGAGGATAAGAATTGGCATCCTGTAGACCGTCCAGATCCCCCCCAACACACTTCAATTCAAGGTGTCAGCCAGATTACTTTCAAGGTTGATGACATTCAAGCAGCGATCGCACGGGTCAAAAGCCGACCGATCAAAATTGCTTGGGATCTCGTTATTGTCAAGGATATCGGTTTTAAAGAATTTTTTATCAGAGACAACGAAGGTAATATCATTCAATTTCTAGAAACGTTTGAACCCATACGTTAAGCGGCTATCAAGATGCGCCAAAATCATTGAGGCACAAATCATGACTGATATCAAAGCAATTGTAATCGGCAGTGGTTTCGGTGGAGCAGTAGCTGCCTTACGCTTAGGACGAGCAGGAGTTGAAACTCTTGTTTTAGAGAGGGGACGGCGCTGGACAATTGAAGATCCTACTAAAAATGCAACTTTTGCAACATTTAGAAATCCAGATAGACGAGCAGAGTGGCTGAATACAGTCACAAAAACTCCAGGTTATGAAGGAATTCCGATTGAAAAATACACCGGGGTACTCGAAATTTTAGAAAGAGGAGACTACAAGTTTTTAGTCGGGTGTGGTGTGGGTGGTGGTTCTTTGGCATATGGGGGAATTTTAATTCAACCACCGCAGGAACTATTCGAGCAGGTGTTTCCTAGCTCCATTAACTATGACGAAATGGATGCTGTTTATTTTCCCCGAGTCCACTCTATTATTGGCAGCGCCCCTATTCCAGATGATGTTCTAGAAAGTGAATATTATCTGGGATTAAAGGTATTGGAACAACACGCTCTCAAGGCAGGATTCCCTTATGTCGAATCTACCAATTGTGGCTTAATCAACGGAGTTAATCGATTTCCAATGGGAATTGATTGGGATATTGTCCGAGAAGAAATGGTAGGAAAAAGAGTGCCATCTGTGATTGCAGCTGAGTTTTGGTTTGGCAATAACAGTGGTGGTAAAAAAACACTGGATCGAAACTACCTAAAGTTAGCTGAGGAAACGGGTGCCGTTGAAATTCGCACTCATCATGTTGTCACCAAAGTTGCGGAAAGACCAGAAGGTGGTTATGCAGTTGTAGTAGACATAATTAACGACTCTGGTGAAGTCATGACTCGACAAACTTTAACTTGTGAGTACCTGTTCATGGCTGCTGGTGTCATGGGGACTTGCGAACTCCTAATCAAAGCTAAAGCTAAGGGAGATTTACCAAAAATCAACGATCGCATAGGACAGGGATTTGGCAACGATGGCGATACCTATGCCTTTCGCACCAATCTGTCAGAAACTACCAACCCGCATTTAGGCGGTCCAGGTGCGATCGCTGTTCTCAATTATGATAATCCCATTTTTCCCTGTGTGATGATGCGAGCGCCATTACCGAGATTTGAACGAGATTTTCCGAATAAAAATGTCATTGGTAGCTTTGTCTTTGCTATGACCCCTTATCGAGGCAACTTTAGCTACGACCCAGCTTCAGATACAGTCCAATTAAATTTTGCCAGCGACCCCAAAGCCAAAGAAGCTGCTAAGTATTTAGCCGAACTGCTGAGCGAGAAAAATGGTGGCGAAGTGCCTCCGATTGCCTCTCAGACGACTGGTCATCAACTGGGAGGAGCCTGTATGGGTCAAGTTTGCGATGACTGCGGGCGCGTGGAAGGGCATTCACACCTATATGTTGTCGATGGTGCTTTAATTCCAGGGTCTAGTACCTGTGTCAATCCGGCACTGACAATCGCGGCGATCGCCGAGCGTTGTCTAGAGCGGATTTTGGCTGAGGATATTCAACATTCATGACTTTTGGGGAGGTCAATCATGAGCCAGGAAGAAACACAGAAAGTCGCCGAAAAGTGGTTCAACGCGCTAGATCTAGCTGACTATGAAACCGCAATGAGTTGTCTGGCAGACGATATCGAGTGGATCAATCTCCAACCAGTTAAGGGTGTCAGCGATATCATTCCCTGGATTGGTACGTCTCACGGTGTTGCTGAGGTGACAAAATCTTTTCAAGTCCGCGATCGCATAGCTGAGGTTAAGGTTTTTAAACCTGTCGAGCTAGTCGTGCAAGGCGATCGGGCATTTGGCACCGTGCATGACATGACAACAATTAAAGCAACTGGACTCACCTTCGACATCACTTTTGCTACCTGGATGCAGATTCAAGATGGGAAAATTGTGAAATGGAAATCTTACTGCGACCCGTCCCCGATCGTTGCAGCATTTCGGGGAGATTCAAAGGCTCGTTTAATCGAAGCTGTAGAAAATGAGGAGCTAGAGGCAGCTACAAGTCTCCTACAACAGGGAGCCGATCCTAATACCCGCAATCCAGAAAACGGATTGACTGTATTAATGACCGCCGCCTGTCACGCCAATGTTGCAATGGTGAAATTATTGCTCGATGCTGGTGCAGACGTTCTAACTACCGATCGTAAAACTGGGGCAACTCCCTTACATAAAGCTTGCCAGGGCGGTAGTGTAGAAGTCGCTCGGCTGCTTTTAGATGCCGGAGCATTTATTGACGCTGTTACGCCGACAATGGGTCATACTCCAATTATGGATGCCCTGTGGTACAAGTGGTTGGAATTGGTGAAGTTACTCGTCGAACGAGGGGCAAACCTCAATTTGAGTACTCACTATGGCTTTACGCTAGACGATCACCTTAACTTTGAACTCAACGTCAACCAAGGCGAAGAAAAGCAGAAATTTATTGTCATTAAACAAATCGTTGATGCGGGTAGAAAAGCTGCACGAGAAAGTATTGAATCTCAACAAGTCATGGCAGCAACCGATCGAGGAAATCTGGATGCAGTTAAGCAGTTAATCGAGAATAAGGCTGATGTCAATACTGTTTATCCTCACATAAATTCCTTTCTCGATGGACATACTCCTCTTTTAGTTGCTGCCCGCGATGGGCATACAGAAATCGTCAGGGAACTCTTGAAAGCAGGTGCGAAAGTCAGGGTCGAAGACTGGGTATTTAAGGGGTCTCCTATCCATAAAGCAACTTATAACGGTAATCCTGAAATTTTGAAAATGCTGGTGGAACACCCCGATATCGATCTGGACGTGCAGGGACCGATCAATGGTTACACGCCCCTTCACGATGCTCTTTGGCATGGAGATAACGAATGTGCTGAAATTCTGATTAATGCGAATGCCCGATTAGATTTGAAAGGACATGATGGCAAAACACCTTTGGATATTTCTATTGACGTATATGGTTCAGATGGTGAAATCCCAAAATTGATTCGCTCAAAAATGATATGAACGGAAGCTTCATTGAGGACGACTTTAGACTGTAGGAAATGGATTATGTTGGTTTCTCATTTGTACCAGTCGGGATCTCGGCATCACTTTTCTAAAGGGGTACTAAAAAACCGGGAAGAAACAGCAAAACTGCAAGGAAAAAAAATTGGTATTCTGATTGAAAGTGACTTCTACGAACATGAAATTTGGTATTACCATTACCGCTTTGCAGAAGAAGGTGCTGAAACTCATCTCCTCACCCGCTTGTGGGGGCAACAGTCTTTAACTTTTCAAGGACATGAATATCATGCACCGCTGGATTGTCATGAAAGTTTTGAGGATATAGACGATCGCGAACTCAATACTTATGCTGCTATCATTGTACCATCTGCCTTTGTAGCTGACCGTCTCAGGTATACAGAAGATCTAAGCCAACTTCCACCAGCTACTGGATTTCTGAAGCAAGCTTTTGCCAATCAAAACATTTTGAAAGGAATTATTTGTCATGGTATGTGGCTAGTTGCACCTGTGCCAGAACTAGTACGCGATCGCCGCGTGACTTGCCACAACAATTTGCATGGTGATGTTGTGAATATGGGTGCTATCTACACCGATCGAGATGTGGTTGTGGATGGAGATTTAGTCACAGGACGTAGCGGCGCTCATTGTCACTTATTCGCCCAGAAAATCATTGAAATACTGGCTGTAAGATAAACATTAAATAATAGAGGAAGTGGGGTATGACGCTAATAGTAGATCCGCCCAAAACTGCATATAAAATAGAGAAGGGACACCCACATCCTTTGGGAGCAATTCCAGATGAAAATGGGGTAAACTTCTCGATTTTTTCAGAACATGCTACAGGTATAGAACTATTGTTGTTTGACGAACATGATGACCCAGAACCCATCCAAGTTATTCAATTAGACCCCGATGTCAATAAAACATTCCACTTCTGGCATGTCTATGTCAGCGGGCTGCAACCAGGGATGCACTACGCCTATCGAGTTGACGGTTCTTCCGATCGCAGTGGCGGACACCGCTTTGATAAAAATAAGCTGTTAATTGACCCATATGCTAAAGGAAATAACAAAACTCTTTGGCAGCGAATGAATGCATGTTTACCTGGTGATAATTTGACGACATCAATGAGAAGTGTTGTCATTGATACATCAGAATATGACTGGGAAGGCGATCGCCCGCTCAATCGTCCCATGAGCGAAACTATCATCTATGAGATGCATATTGGCGGGTTTACTAAGTCACCGACATCGAGTGTCAAGCATCCAGGAACATTCGCTGGAGCGATCGAAAAAATTCCTTACCTTAAGGAATTAGGCGTTACAGCAGTTGAACTCATGCCTGTATTCGAGTTCGACGACACAGAAATTCTGCGGGATGTGGACGGCAAGCCCCTGAAGAACTACTGGGGCTACAGTACTATGAGTTACTTTGCCCCTCACACTGGTTATTGCGTTAACCCTCAAATCGGCAACCACGTTCGAGAGTTTCGCGACATGGTTAAAGCCCTGCATCAAGCTGGGATTGAAGTAATCTTGGATGTAGTTTTTAACCACACCGATGAAGGCAACCATCAGGGACCTGTCTTCTGCTTTAAGGGCATTGACAATAGCATCTACTACTATCTGGTGGCAGGAGATAAGCAGTACTACTACGATTACACTGGCTGCGGCAACACATTCAACTGCAACCATCCCATCCCTGAAAAGCTAATTGTCGAGTCTCTCGAATACTGGGTGAAAGAATTGCATATTGACGGCTTCCGCTTTGATGAAGGGTCAGTCCTATCTCGCGGGCAAGATGGAGTGCCGTTACAGTATCCGCCAGCCATTTGGAATATCGAGTTATCTGAAACGCTTGCCGATACCAAAATCATTGCTGAAGCTTGGGATGCGGCTGGACTTTACCAAATTGGCTATTTCCCAGGGTATCGTTGGGCAGAGTGGAACGGACGCTATCGAGATGATATTCGGCGCTTTGTCAAAGGTGAGTCTGGCATCGTGGGTGCTGTTGCGGCTCGGATTGCTGGTAGTGCTGACCTATACCAAAATCACGGACACTTGCCGATCAATAGCGTGAATTTTATTACTGCCCATGATGGTTTCACGTTAAACGATCTGGTTTCGTACAACCAGAAACATAACGAAGCAAATGGAGAAGGTAATCGAGATGGCATTGATGAGAATTTGAGCTGGAATTGTGGCGTTGAGGGTGAGACGAGCGATCGCTGGGTGGAAGATCTGCGCGATCGCCAGATTAAGAACTTTGCCGCCATTCTCCTGCTTTCCCAAGGCGTACCGATGATTGTGATGGGGGATGAAGTCCGGCGGACTCAAAAAGGTAATAATAACGCCTATTGTCAGGATAACGAACTCGGTTGGTTTGATTGGAATCTGGTTGAGAAAAACAGCAAATTGTTCCGATTCTGGAAGTTAACGATCGACTTCCGCCTACGCCATTCCAATTTACATCGCTCCCGTTACTTCACGGGTAGTGTAAATCAGCGTGGCTTAGCAGACATCTCCTGGCATGGTTGCCAGTTATACAGCCCTGGTTGGAACGATCCCAACGCTCGCGTTCTGGCATTTACCTTAGGGGGTTTCAACGAAGAGGCAGACATTCATGTCATGCTCAACATGTACTGGGAAGAACTTGAGTTTGAAATTCCTGCCGTTGCAGGCAAGCAGTGGTATAGAGCTATAGACACCGCTCAGAATTCTCCCTTAGACATTGCAGAACCAGGCAAAGAAACCCTGGTAACAAGTAACACCTACTTTGTGCAAAGTCGTAGTGTTGTTGTACTAATTTCTCAGTAATTTTGTTAATTCTTTCTCTACATTTAAAGCAAATCCAATGAATAAAATAGACTTTACTTTCTCAGACTTGATTGCTGGGTATGTAACACAGTTTGACAAGACCAAAGACACCTTTAGCTTAAAAACCTCCGACAATCGAGAATTTCTCGTTCAATTAGCCCCGACTGCCTTTGGCGAACTGGTACGTAACTTAGGAGAGGCGTATCGCGATGCGACTGCCCAAATGCGAGAAATGCTTGTACCAGGACGATTTGTCTTTGCTTATGGCATCTTTTACCCAGATGGAGAAAACGGCGACTGCGCTTTTGCAGCCAATCACCTTGTTTTTCTGGGTCGTAGCGAGAACGAATACCTGTTTGAAACGCAAAACTGGTGGATTAAGCAGGTGCGGCAGTTAGCCGATTTCTATCTAGAAGCTGAGTTTGGCGACGGGGAAATTGACTACTCCGAATACCGTACTAACCTCACCATCGCAGGAGATAAGCAAAAGTCCGGTCGTCAAGAAACGGACACGATCTCGCGTCTAGTTTATGGCTTTGCCTCTGCTTATTTACTCACTGGGGAAGATCGTTTTCTAGAAGCTGCGGAAAAGGGTACGAAATATCTGCGCGAACATATGCGTTTCCGCGATGAAAGCGAGGGTATTTGCTATTGGTATCATGCTGTTGATATTAAGGCGGACGGCAGCGAGCAAAAAATCTTTGCCTCAGAATTCGGCGATGACTACGACGCAATTCCTTGCTACGAGCAGATTTACGCCTTGGCAGGTTCTACGCAAACCTACCGAATCACAGGCGATCGCTTAATTAAAGATGACATCAAGGCAACGGTTAATCTATTTCACCGATTTTTCAAAGACAAAAGTGAAAAAGGCGGCTACTATTCTCACATCGATCCAATTACCCTTAGTCCCTATAGTGAATCCCTTGGGCGCAATCGGGCTAAAAAGAATTGGAACTCGGTCGGCGACCACGCCCCCGCCTATTTAATCAATCTCTGGTTAGCCACTGGCGAACCAGAATATGCCGACTTCCTAGAGTATACCTTTGACACGATCGCTGCCCATTTTCCCGATTATGATGCTAGTCCTTTCGTCCAAGAGAAATTTAATGATGACTGGTCAAAAGACTACCATACAGTGCAGCAAAACCGAGCAATTGTGGGTCACAACCTGAAAATTGCTTGGAACTTGACGCGGATGCACAGTCTCAATGCCAAAGAAACATATAAAAATTTTGCTGAGAAGATCGGTCACGTTATCCCTGGCGTTGGTTGCGATCGCCAGCGCGGTGGCTGGTATGACATGGAAGAAAGAGTATTAGCTCCAGGTCAAAAGTTCTATCGGCTCGTCTGGCACGATCGCAAGGCTTGGTGGCAACAAGAGCAAGGAATTCTGGCTTACTACATCATGGCTGGTGTCTATCAAGACCCTGATTTCATTCGGTTTGCCCGCGAAGGTGCTGCCTTCTATAACGCTTGGTTTCTGGATACCGAATCTGGTGGGGTCTATTTCAATGTTTTAGCCAATGGACAACCCTACGCACTGGGTACGGAACGCGGTAAAGGCAGCCACTCAATGGCTGGTTATCACTCTTTTGAGCTGTGCTACCTAGCAGCTATTTATATCAACTTGTTGATTAATCAGGAACCAATGGATTTCTACTTCAAGCCAATGCCTGGAGGTTTCCCAGATAATATTTTGCGAGTACAGCCAGATATTCTACCACCTGGCAGCATTCGGATTGGAGAAGTGTGGCTCAACGGTCACAAATACACTAATTTCGATCCTGAAGCGTTAACGATCGAACTACCAACCGATCGAAATGAAATGAAGTTCAGAGTAAGAATAGTGCCTGCTGGGGTTGATTTCGATGCTGACTTGATAGAAGTCAGCGATGGGGTAGCGAAGATCGATTTAGCTGGTTCCCTAGAGCCAAGCATGTTGAAATATTTTAAGGAAGAGTTGGAGAAGGCTCATGGAGTCAAAGGTGTGATCCTGAATATGCAAGATCTCAAGTCGATCTCCGATGAGGCTTTGCGGTATCTTGCCTTTTATAAACAAAAAGCTGGCAGTGATTTTAGTATCGCTGTCTTGGGTGCTGAAGGATCTGTGAAAGCAGCGATCGAGCAAAGCGAACTCAATGAAGAAATCAGTTTGCTAGCTCAGTAAAAGGTTAAAGGTTAAAGGGAAAACCTTTAACCTCACAAATCAACTTGCCAAGTTGATGCTGAATCCTATTTTACTAAGAATACTGAAGCTACAAGCTTAAATTGAGATACTCTATCAACCTTAATTTTAGCTCTGATTTTTATCGTCGCTAAAATCATTGCTAAACTTGGATTTTCTGCAAGACTTGTTGAACTATTTTGTGTAAATAGACATGCGTAGAAATTTTGTTTATTTTTCTGCTCTGTTATCCTTTTGTCTACCTATTAATGAACTCAAAGTCATTGCTCAAGAAACTTCTGAGAAAAAACCTACAATTCAATTAACTCAGACTCTACCCAAGCTCGATCGATCTACTGAAGTTGTAGTAGGGATGTATTTGATCGATTTTGATGATTTTAATGAACAAGAAGAGTCTTTTACACTCGATGGTTACTTGTTTTTGAATTGGAGAGATGAACGTCTAGCTTTTAATCCAAGTCAGACTGGAGGAAAACATAAAACTTACAACTCAGGGCAAATTTGGACACCTAATGTAAGTTTTTTGAATATTGAAGGCAAGCGAGAAGCAGCTTATAAAGAATTGAAGGTAAAACCTGACGGTACTGTATCTTACAAGGAAAAGTTTACAGGTCAATTTAATTACGAACTCGACCTGAAAGAATTTCCTTTTGATAATCAAAAAATTCAAATTATCCTCACAACCTTAGATGATAGTAAAAACATAATTTTCACTGTAGATAAGACCAAAACTGGCAAATCTCAAGATGCTTTTTTGGCGGGATGGACAATCGGAGAGGAGCAGGCAAATGTCAGAACCATTAAATCAGATATTGAAGAAGCATATTTTCCAGAATTTGTGTATGAAATTGATGTTTTTCGTTATTCTAAACCATACATTTGGAATATAATTCTTCCACTCTTGTTTATCATTGGACTTTCCTGGACGGTATTTTGGTCGAGGTCTTTTGAATCTAATACTGTTATAGCTACCAGTTCTTTATTATCAGCGATCGCCTTCAATATAGTAGTTGCAGAAGAATTACCAAAAGTTGCTTATCTAACTTTCATCAATGGATTTATTCTGATTGTGTATATTTTCATTTGTTTAGTAGTTATTTACACTGTAGTCAAACATCGGCTCGATTTAGAAAAACAGAAAGAGCGATCGTTGAAGATCGATCGGGTAGCACGTTGGTTAGTTCCAGTTATGTTTGCGGCATCCAACATCGGATTACTTGCATTTTTTTTACTTTAAGAAAAAACGATAAATTGAATTGTGGTTTGAATAGATCTTACGGCTAACGTACTCAATTTAAAATAGTAGTCTCTGCTTCTATAACAATCCAAATTGATTTGTGAACGTTGCCTGTGCTGCAACTGCTTCATATTGTATGAGAGTTGTATAGCAGTTCTAAATGATTTGTAAATTCGGCACGTATAAAAAACTTTAAAAATCGAGAAGGCTAGCTTGAAAGCTTTGTCACAGTAATTTGTGTGCTTGTTATCCGATCTAAATTTATCGATCGCACTTATTTTGATTCGCTACCATTTCAGATTGAAAACATCAACCTACTGACTTAAAACTGGTTTAATTTAAATCGCGATTGCCTACACTCTATGTAAACTTGTCTTGGACTTTTATCGGCGTGACACAAATATTAATTGATATGCCCCTGCTATTATCTACTTCCTACTTCTTCATGTTAAAGCGATCGACTTTTGAAATAAGCCTTCTATCTGTTGTAACTTCATCGCAACTTCCCCATCTAGCTTTTGCAAACGTTGCATTTCTGCATCCCGATTTACCTCAAAAGTTTCTTTTTGCTGAACTAGATTATCTAGTTCAGATTTTCGAGAGATAATATCATCGTCGATCCGTTTAGTTACTTCTCGTTCGTAAGCATCAAAATATTCTTTCACGCCGTTATATACAGCAAGCCATTGTTCGCTAGCTACCTGCGGTAAATGTTTAATTAATTCTTTCTCAGCCATTTTAACTAATTCTTGACGTACCCGATCTGCTTGCAAAAAATTCATGTTTAAACCAATTAATGCTAATTCTAATAGTTCCCTAAAGATTCTTTTTACAGCAAAAATAATATTATCAATACCAATGACAGCAACATAGTTAAATAAAATATTTTTCCAGTCAAACTCTGCACCCACCATCGCTACCCCAGCTAAGTTACCCCTAGTAAGCGAAAACAATCCCATTGCCCATTTTGTCCAAGCAGGTGTCTTATTGTTTTCAGCCGTACCATTAGAATTAGCTACGACCTTTTGTTCGGTAATTTTTTCGGTTATTTCGTCAGTGACTTGAGAATAAGATTCGCCATGTCGAGCCGCGCTAACGGTAAGTTGGGCAAAGGCTGTATTTAAGTTTTTTTCAGCACTCAACGTCCAATTAGATAATTTATCGTTAATAGAGCATTTTCTAGTCTACTGAGGTACAATAACAGCAATGAGTAAACCAGCCACGTAGATCTTCAACAGAGACTTGA